>NZ_BAABKN010000024.1:0-9038 GCF_039543845.1 Nocardioides endophyticus
GACCACCACGCCGCTCAACACCAGGCATCACACACACCTCCTCAACCCCACTCCACCGGGCCCCTGTTCGGTTAGACAAAACAACATACAGGATCTGAGCATGCTGTGAGTCACAGAGGCGAGGAGTTTCCAGGCCTGGGTTGTATGGTTTTCGGGAGTGATGATTGACATCATCACTCCCGGCGTGCATATTGACGACTCGAACACAACCCGAACGATCGCTCTGTCCGAACTCGGTCATCAGAGCCCGGTCAGCATCTGAGAGGCATCACCATGAGACTGGGACGCGCCCCCTTCGCAGCATTCGTAGCCTCGACGGCAGTAGCCGGATTGTTGGCCGGATGCTCCGGATCGAACGGTGGATCGAGTGGATCCGACTCGGTCAGCTTCCGACTGTTCAATGAGGTCAGTTCTCTCGATCCGGCACTGACGGCTGACGCTCCCGGCTACCAGCTCTCGATGTTCATGTACGACCGTTTGGTCGTCGTCTCCGACGGGGAGGTCGAGCCCTATCTCGCCGAGAGCTGGACAGTGAGCCCGACCTCCGTCGAGTTCACGATGCGTGATGACGTGAAGTGTGAAGACGGCACGGCACTCACGCCGAGCGCCATTGCCGCCTCGATGAATCGGACCCTTGACCCGTCGACGAAGTCGACCATCGCTCCGAGTCTTTTCCCGGGCGGTGCGACGTTCGCGGCTGACGACGCGGCGGGCACCTTCACGGTGACCACCCCTGAGCCGAACCCTGCGCTTCTGGTGACCTTCGCAAACCCGGTCATGTCGGTGGTGTGCCCTGCTGGCCTGGCGGATCCGAGCAAGCTCGGCTCCGCGTCGTTCGGGACAGGGCCGTACGTGCTCAAGGATGCCGTGGCGGGCACCTCCTACACACTGAAGAAGAGGGACGGCTATGAGTGGGGCCCTCAGCCTCACGCCGACAATCTCGCCTCACTCCCGGAGACCGTGACTGCGCGTGTGCTGCAGAACGAGACGACGGCAGCGAACGTGTTCCTTCAGGGTGACCTTGATGTCACGCTTGCTCAGGTGGAGAGCGCCGCAGAGCGACTCCAGGGGAAGGACTACATCGAGAAGACGTCTCCTTTTGCGTTCGCCTTCCTGATCTTCAACCAGGCCGGTGCGCCCGGCTCCGACCCAGCGGTCCGCACGGCCATCGCGCAGGCGGTCGATCCGAGTGCCTACGCGACCTCGGTGCGTGGTGATCTCGCAACCCCCTCGGCAAACCTGATGCCGGACGAGACGGTCTGTGCCCAGACCGATGGCGCCGACTACCGCCCGGAGTTCGACCTCGACGAAGCGCGGAAGACGCTGGAGGGAGCCGGGTACGCACTTAACTCTGACGGCGTTTTCGAGAAGGGCGGCAAGCCTTTGACCCTGCGCGTGGGGTCTCACAACCAGGAGGGAATCGTGGGTGACTATCTGGCGCAGACGCTCGAGGACCTTGGTGCTGTTGTGCAGAGCGAGCAAGTCGAGCTTCCGGCCTACATCGAGTCGGTCAAGAAGGGCGACTGGGACGTTTACGCTGGCACGATCGTGGTGCTCGACTCGCCGGCGGCACTTGGACAGACCCTCTTCGGTCCGAGCGGACTGGATCTGGGCACGATCCGAAATGATGAGTTCGAGCAGAACATGGCAGCGGCAGGCCGCTCATCGGACTTCGATCAGGCCTGTGAGCTGTGGATGACCGCCCAGGACGCCCTCGTCGAGAACGTCGACCTGGTCCCTCAGGCGGAGCTCAACAACATCTACGTCGGCAATGGCGTCGACTTCAGTTTCGGGTTCTCGGGACTCATCGAACCGACGTCGCTGGTTCGGAAGTAGTCGCACATGGGCGTGCGTGCCTCATCGAGGCCTCGAGTTTTCAGGGCTATACGAGACCAAGCCATCTTGGCAGGGTGCTCGCTGTTGACAGTGATGGTGGCGTCATTCGCCATGCTTCGTCTGATCCCGGGTGACCCGGCGCGCCGTATCGCTGGCAGCAACGTGGGTCCTGCTGAGCTCGAGCAGATCCGACAGGGCTTGGGCCTGAACGATCCCATCCTCACGCAGCTGAAGGACTACGTCGTAGGGGTTTTCACCGGTGACCTCGGCACGTCATACAGCTCGCAGCAGCCTGTCAGCACCATCATCGCCGACCGCCTGCCCAAGACGCTTGAGCTGGCGGGAGCCGGGTTCGTCCTGGCGGTAGGAATCGGTATCCCACTGGGTCTTCTGGTGGGTGCCCTGACACGCGACGGGCTGAGACCACGACTATCGGCGGCGTTCACCGGGACCACGAGCTTCGTCCAATCGATCCCCGACTACTTGCTGGCCGCCTTGCTGGTCTTGCTCTTCGCAGTCCTCATCCCGGTCTTCCCGGTCGCTGGAGCGAGCGGGGTCATATCTCTCGTGCTGCCGGCCACAGCCGTCGCGGCCGGGGCCGCGGCCATTCTGGCGCGCGTCACGCGCGTTGAAACCTTGGCCGTGCTATCGGCGGACTACGTGCGAGCGGCACGGGTCAAGCAACTCTCGACTCGTCGCATCTATGGGGTACACGTGCTGCCGAACGTGATGACCTCGGCCCTGACTATCAGTGGATTGATCCTCACCGCGCTCGTGGGCGGAACGGTGGTGGTGGAGAACGTGTTCGCCTGGCCGGGCCTAGGCACCGAGCTGGTTCGCGCCATCTCGCAGCGGGACTATCCGGTAGTTCAAGCCATCGTCCTCATGCTCGGCGTCACGATCGTGATCGTCAACCTGCTGGTCGACGTCCTGATCTCGGCGCTCGACCCACGTTCCCTCCTCCGAGCAAGCTAGGCATCGCATGTTGTCGTCGTTGTATGTACGTGCCTTCTTCAAAGACCGCGCGGGTGTTCTCGCTCTACTCGGCGTCCTCGTCGTTGTCCTACTAGCAATCCTGGGCCCGATCTTCGCGCAGGATGCGGCGACGCGGATCGATGCGTCTGCTGCCGGGGGCGGCTCGTCAGCGGCTCACTGGCTGGGGACCGACGACCTGGGTCGCGACGTGCTGGCACGCACGATCGTGGCAACTCGCCTGTCGCTTCTCCTTGCCATCTCGGCGACATTGATCGCAGGGGTCGTAGGCGTCGCGTGGGGTCTCACGCTGGCCAGCGTCCAACATCCCCGAATGCGGGCCGTGGGCTCGAACATTCTCAACGTGGTCTTGGCGTTCCCGCCGATTATCGTCGCGATCTTCATCGCCGTGATTCTTGGAGTCGGCGGGAGGAGCGCGGCCATCGCGGTCGGTGTCGCTGTGGCTCCGCGCTTCGCCAGGGTGGTGTACACGTTGGCGTCGTCAGTCTCGGCGCGCGAGTATGTGCACGCGGCCCGCGTGCTCGGTCTGTCCCGGCGCAGGGTTCTCCTCCGCCACATCCTCCCGAATGTGGCCGACACGCTCTGGATCGCGACCTTTCTCGAGATCTCGGGTGCACTGCTGTTCATCTCGGCACTGAGCTTCCTTGGGCTCGGAGTTCAGCCGCTCGCCTTTGACTGGGGGAGTCTGCTGACGTCGGGCCTCGACAACATGTACACGACCCCGGCCGCGGTTCTGGGCCCCGCCGTTATGATCGTCGTCACTGGGCTGGTGTTCGGGTTCCTCGGTGAGGCAGTGGCGCGTGCTGGCAATCCGCAGCGCTGGGCCGTGACACGCCCGAAGCGTCTGTCACCCCGGAGCGCTGGCGGTGCGGGTTCCGAAGTCCTCCATGAGCATCGACTGGCCGAGACCTCAGCGAATGAGGAAATGGTCCTGCGCGTCGAGAACCTGAGCGTCACCATCCCGACCGAGGATGGCGAGTTCTGTCCCGTGAACCAGGTGTCGTTCGAAGTCCGAAAGGGCGAGGTCCTCGGCATCGTGGGGGAGTCCGGCAGCGGGAAGTCGTTGACCGCAATGTCGATCGCCGGTATTGCTCCTGCCCAGGCGCAGGTTGTCGCAGATCGACTCGAGATCGCTGGAGAAGACCAACTCGACAAGCCAAGGCGAGCGGGCCAGGTGGCGATGGTCTTCCAGGACCCGATGAACTCCCTCAACCCTGCGCTCAGGATCACCACGCAGATGACCGAGAGCTTGCGCGCACATCGCGGCCTCACTGCCGCTGCGGCTTCACTGAAGGCCCTGAATGCTCTGCGCGACGTCCACCTGACCAATCCGGAGACCAGGATGCGTCAGTACCCGCACGAGCTCTCCGGCGGCATGCGTCAACGGGTCTCGGTCGCGATGGGGCTGGTCATGAGCACACCTTTGCTCCTCGCCGATGAGCCCACCACGGCATTGGACGTGACGACCCAGGCACAGGTCATTTCGTTGCTGCGAGATCTGCGCGCCGAAGGAATGGGAATTGTGATCGTCTCCCATGACATGGGAGTGATCGGTGAGATCTGTGACCGGGTCCTGGTGATGTATGGCGGTCGCATCGTGGAGCGGGGACTGGTGGAGAAGGTGCTGACATCACCTCAGCACCCGTACACGCAGACCCTGATCGACGCTGTGCCCGACATCGACGACGACTCCGGTCGATGGCTTGGAAAGACGGAGGCGACGTCATGACCGCACTGGAGGTCCGGGACCTGTCCGTGGTGTATCGCACGGGACGTGCCGAAATGCATGCTGTGTCGGGTGTCAATCTCAGCATCGGTGCCGGACGGACTGTCGGACTCGTCGGGGAGTCGGGCTCAGGCAAGTCGACGGTTGCGAAGGCGATTGTCGGTCTGGTGCGCCCGACGGAGGGGACCGTCTTGGTCGACGGTCACCAGATCGATCGGTCCCGCGAGCGTTTGCGGCTCCTCCGTCGTCGCGTCCAGATGATCTTCCAGGACCCGAATTCGTCACTCAACCCGCGCCTCACCGTGCGATCGACGTTGGCGGAGGCAGCGGCGCTGCTTCCGCGCCAGCAGCGCTTCGAGGTCGATGAGCTCATTGACTTGGTGTCACTCCCGCCACATCTCAGTGAGCGTTTCCCTCATGAGCTCTCGGGTGGGCAGAAGCAGCGAGTCGCCATCGCGCGTGCACTCGCGGTCCGCCCGGCTGTTCTCGTGGCCGACGAGATCACCGCCTCCCTAGATGTCTCTGCGCAGGCGAGTGTTCTTCGGCTGCTCGCAGACCTGCAGCATCGCTTGCAACTGAGCTGCCTGTTTATCACTCACGATCTCGCGGTCGTGAAGCACGTGGCGCACGACATCGTCGTGATGCGATTCGGCGAGGTCGTGGAGAGAGGTCAAGCGCTCGACATCGTGGCGGAGCCGTCTCACGAGTACACCAAGGCCCTGATCGCCGCGGTGCCGAGGCCGTTCAAGGCGACGGGCCATGAACCCGCGTCGCGTCGACCCTCGATGTCTGAGGGCCACCCGCTTGGGCGGCTGGCACCTCGCGATGCCGTGGTATCGCCTACCGCGCCCGGCGGTTCATGGCCATCTCCCAAGTGACCGACGTTTGGACTCTCGGCTTGCCGCGGCGGGCATCTATCCCGAGCAAGTCTTCATGACGACTGTCGACCACAGGAAGACCGACCCGATCGGCACGATCGCGCAGTCCCAGAAGTTTGACAACGATGCAGAGGAGACAGCTGCCGTGAGCAACATCGAACCAGGTCCCACAGCAATTGCCGATGGCATGCGTATTGAATGGGACGTTCCGATCGAGATGAGTGACGGAATTGTCCTGAGGGCCGACCTGTATCGGCCGATCGAGGACGGCCAGTACCCGGTGATCCTCAGCATGGGCCCGTACGGGAAGGGTCTACTGACCCAGGAGGGTTGGCCGCATGCGTGGGAGCAGCTCATTCGGGACTTCCCGGAGGTCGCCGAAGGGTCGTCGAACAAGTATCAGAGCTGGGAGGTCGTGGACCCGGAGAAGTGGGTACCCAAAGGCTACGCCTGCCTTCGGATCGACACCCGTGGCTCTGGTCGGTCGCCGGGCTACTTGGACTACTGGCAGCCACGTGAGACGGAGGATGTGGCCGAATCCATCGAGTGGGCGGCCGTTCAGCCGTGGAGCAACGGCAACATCGGGATGAGCGGGATCTCGTACTTCGCCGTGAACCAGTGGATGGTCGCCAAGCACAGCCCGCCGTCGCTCAAGGCATGCTGCATCTGGGAGGGGTTCTCCGACCTTTACCGCGAGGTGTGGTTCAACGGAGGGATCGCCAACGACTTCGGACCGAACACATTCGAGCGACAGGGACTCCGTCTCCAGTACGGACGCGGTGAGAATGGTCCACGGAACGCGGAATCAGGCTTGCTGGTCACCGGTGATGTGACCTTGTCTGAGGACGAGCTCGCCGCCAATCGTCGCGATCCTCGTCGAACCCAGCGGGACCACCCGTTCGACGACGAGTTCTACCAGGTCAGGACGGCTGATCTCTCGAAGATGACGGTACCGTTCCTCAGCGCCGGAAACTGGGGTGGTCAGCCGCAGCACACGCGCGGCAACGTCGAGGGATTCGTTCGGGCGCCTGCTGAGCAGAAGTGGCTCGAGATGCACGGCTTTGAGCATTGGGCGACTTTCTACACCGACGCGGGCATCGCGATGCAGGAGCGCTTCTTCGATCACTTCTTGAAGGGTGCGGACAACGGATGGGACAAGGAGCCCCGAGTGCAGCTCCAGATCCGCCACCCCGGAGAGAAGTACGAATCGCGCATGGAGAACGAGTGGCCGATCGCGCGGACGGAGTGGACGAAGTTCTACATCGACCCCGATGCCGGGCTACTTTCGACACGCGAGCCCTCGCGGACTGAGCCACTCACCTTCGAGGCCCTGGGGGAGGGTCTGAACTTCAGCACGCCGCCCCTCGACGCGCCGTTGGAGATCACCGGACAGGCAGCAGCCAACCTAGTCGTGTCCTCATCGACCACCGATGCCGATCTGTTCGTCGTGGTGCGCGTCTTCGACCCGGAGGGTCGCGAAGTCCTGTTCCGTGGAGCATCGGACCCCAAGACACCAGTCGGTCAGGGTTGGCTGCGTGCGTCGATGCGCAAACTCGATCACGACATCAGCACGCCGTACCGCCCGCATCACACCTTTGACGAGAAGCAACCGCTCACCCCTGGAGCCCCGGTTCCACTCCACATAGAGATCCACCCGACCTCGATCGTGGTGCCGATCGGCTACCGGCTTGTTCTGAGCATCTTGGGACGCGACTACTCCCACGACGAGGAACCGCTGACGGTTCCGAACGTCGAGCCGCCGCTTGTCATGAGAGGGTGCGGTCCTTTCACGCACACGCACCCGCTGGATCGTCCCTCGGAGATCTACGGTGGCGAGACAACGATCCACTTCGACGAGGGTTCGCGGCCCTACGTGCTTCTGCCGGTCATCCCGGCGAAGTGAGTCTGTAGGGAGTACGCACTCTCCGCTACGCGATGCGCCAGTTACCGCATCGCGTAGCGGGGGCTGGGCCTACCTCAATTGGAGTCGAGCGTCGGCCCTGATCGTGCGAGCTGCACCGCGTCGTTCAACTCGAGCGGGCGGGACGGAGCCGGGCCGCTGCGTCTCCGTCGGGCGGTCATCGGCAGAAGTCAGGGAGATCAGCATCGAACGCCCGAGTCGTGACAGACCAGACTCATCCGTTTTCACGACAAGGAAAGTGATCGCGCGTGCGGGCCAACTCGCCCATTGAAGATCGTGCCAACTGGCCGATCTTGGCGCTGGCATGGATGCTCTACTTCGGATTCGCTGTGACCGCAGCTTCGCTGGTCCCGATCATCACCCCAGTGCGCGACGACCTCGGGCTGTCTTACACGCAGATCGGTGTTGTGCTCGGAACGTGGCAGCTCGTCTACATCGTGGCGGCAATCCCAGCGGGGGCATTCATTGACCGCCTGGGAACGAAGCACAGCCTTTTCGTCGGAGCTCTACTTGTGGCCGCTTCGGCGGCGACGCGGGGTCTGGCTGTCGACGCAGTAAGTTTGATGCTCGCGGTAGCACTGTTTGGCCTCGGCGGGCCGATCATCTCGATCGGCCTCCCGAAGCTCATCGCCCAGTGGTTCACCGGTCGTCACCGCAGTACGGCCTCCGGTATCTACATCACGGGGTCTCTCGCAGGGAATATCACGGTCTTGGCCGCGACCAACGCGATCGTGCTGCCGGTCGTCGGGGGGCAGTGGCGGAACGCCATGTTCCTTTACGGCTCTCTTGGCCTAGCCAGTGCCCTCGCCTGGCTCGTGTTCGGGCGAGATCCATCTAGTGACGCGCCAGACGCAAGCGAGACGCCCTTGGGCAACGCAGCGGCGGTACGGAGGATCGTCATGATGCCGACGGTGTGGCCGGTATTCCTTGTCGGCATGTCGGGGTTCCTCGCGAGCCACGGGTTCAGGAACTGGCTGCCGCAGATCCTCGAGGACAAGGGTGCGAGTCCGGGAGTGGCCGGTGCGCTCGCGGCCTTTGCGGCGCTTGGAGGCATCCTCGGATCGATCGTGATCATGCGGCTCGTCGGTGTGGTGGACAGGGCCACGATCGTTCAGGGACTGTTGATCGTCACGGCGCTGATGCTGTCACTGGTTCCATTCGTCGACGGTTCAATACTGGTCGGGGTTCTCCTGGTCGAAGCCTTCTCGTCCGCAGCGCTGATGCCTCTCATGCTGAACGCACTGATGGACATGCCGCAGATCGGCGCGAGCCTGATGGGTGCAGCGGGCGGTCTGTACTTCTCGATCGGAGAAGTGGGTGGATTCCTGGGTCCATCCATCATCGGCGTCACAACCGACCTGACCGGTACCTACACCTCCGGGCTTCTGGTGCTGGGCCTCGTGATGGTGGCGATGCTCCTGCCGGGACGCTGGATCCCGCGCTAGCGGTGTGCCACCGGCTCTTGGCTGACGGGCCGATGATCGGTCGATCCGGACGTCCGAACCACAACCCCTGCAACTCGATCGTGGCTCCGATATGCACGAACAACGCACCGACTACAGTTCGACCGTCTCAGCTGTGGCTGGTGCGCGCGATTCTGGAGTCTCCGAGATCCCGAATGGGTTCCGGTGGAGTGGGGTTGAGGAGGTGTGTGTGATGCCTGGTGTTGAGCGGCGTGGTGGTC
>NZ_BAABKN010000025.1:0-33970 GCF_039543845.1 Nocardioides endophyticus
TTCGGCTTCCCGGTCGTGCCGGAGGTGTACATGACGTAGAGCGGGTGCTCGGCGTCGAAGGCCTCCGGCGTGTGCTCCTTCGACGCGCCGCCGACCACGTCGTGCCACCACACATCCACCCTGTCGTCCCACCCGTGCTCACCCAGGTCCTGCCCGGTACGGCGCACGACGAGCACCTTCTCCACCACGTGCCCGTTGATCTGGGTGGTCTTGGTGCGGGCCTCGTCCACGGCAGGCTTCAGCGCCGAGGGCGCGCCCCGCCGGTAGCCGCCGTCGGCGGTGATGACGACCTTGGCCTGGCAGTCGTCGAGCCTCGAGGCGAGCGCGTCGGCGGAGAAACCGCCGAAGACCACGGTGTGCGGGGCGCCGATCCGCGCGCAGGCCAGCATCGCGACCACGGCCTCGGGGATCATCGGCAGGTAGATCGCGACCCGGTCGCCGGTCCGCACGCCGAGCTCGAGAAGTGCGTTGGCAGCCTTGGAGACCTCGTCCTTGAGCTGGGCGTAGGTGATGTCACGCGTGTCGTCGAGAGGCTCGCCGACCCAGTGCAGCGCCACCTTGTCGCCGCGACCCGCCTCGACGTGCCGGTCCACGCAGTTGTACGACGCGTTGAGCCTGCCGCCCACGAACCACTTCGCGAACGGCGCGTCGTCCCAGTCCAGGACCCGGTCCCACTTCCGGGACCAGTCCAGCCGCTCGGCCTGCTCAGCCCAGAACGCGTCACGGTCCGACGCCGCCCGGTCGTACGCCTCCTCCTTCAGGTTCGCATGCTCGGCGATCTCGGCCGGGGGCTCGAACCGCCGGTCCTCCTGCAACAGGTTCGACAGCGTCCCGTCGGTGGATTCAGTGCTCACCCCCGCACCCCGTCGCTGAGCACGGTGACCGGGTTGGTCAGGCTGCCGATCCCCTCGATCCACACCTCCACCGTGTCGCCGTCCTGCAGCGACACCCGCGGATCCATGAACTCCCCACACCCCCAGGGAGTCCCGGTGAGGAGCACGTCTCCAGGCTCCAGAGTGAACGAGTGCGAGCAGTAGGAGATCAGCTCCGCGACCCCGAAGAGCATCTCCGCAGTCGACGAGTCCTGCATGACCTGGCCGTTCACCCGGGTGCCCAGCTTCAGTGCCTGCGGGTCAATCACCTCGTCCGCAGTGACGACCCATGGGCCGAACGGGCAGAACGTGTCCAGGCTCTTGCCCCGCACCCACTGCCCGTCGGCGAACTGGACGTCACGCGCCGAGACGTCGTTCGCGACGGTGTACCCGAAGACGTGGTTCAGCGCGGCCTCCGGCGACACCCGCTGGGCGCGCTGACCTATCACGACCGCGAGCTCGACCTCCCAGTCGACCCGGGCCGCCACGGCCCGGTCGATCGTGATCGCCGCTCCCGGACCCACGACGCTGCTCGGAAACTTGGTGAAGACCAGCGGCGCGGTCGGTTGATCGGCCTGCGCCTCCCTGATGTGGTCGAGGTAGTTGAGTCCGATTGCAACGATCTTCCCCGGCGTGAACGGCGAGAGCAGACTCCCGGCAGGAACCTGGTCGCCGTCGACCGCGACCGGATGGCCGGCCAGCACCTGGTTGAGCGTCACGCCCTCCGGAGCCAGCGCCACGTAGGTCTCGACTCCGGCCGGTCGGACCAGGATCTCACCGCTGTCCGTCTGCATTCTGCCGATGCGCATCTTCACCTCGTTGGATTATCAGTTCGAGTCTTTGGCTAATCCAATCATGAACAGTCGACGCGCGCTAGCCTCACCGGGTGACCAGCACCGAGGATCTGCTCTGGGAGCACCTCCGTTCCCGCGGCCTCGGGCCCGGGGACCGGCTCCCTCCAGAGCGTGAGCTCGCCGCCGACCTGGCTCTGTCGAGGCCGACCGTCCGGATCGCGCTGGGCGTGCTGGCCGGGCGCGGTCTGGTCGAGACCCGCAACCGGTCCGGCACGTACATCAGCGGAACCAATCCCGACGACCTGCTCGATGTGCGGCTCCTGCTCGAGCCATACGCGGCCCACCGAGCCGCCCGCACCGCACGGCCGAGCGACCACCGCGCCCTCCAGGAGCTGCTGGGAGCGGCATCCGCAGCCCTCGACGACGGACCTGCCTTCGCCGCCGCCGACCTACGCATCCACGAAGCGGTCGGGACACTGTCCGGCAACGTGCTCGTCGCCGAGATCATGGCCGGGCTCCGGACCCGGCTGGCCCGCTCCCGCGACAACACGTCGCCGAACCTCGGGGTCCGCCGGAGCACCCTCGAGGACCTCCGCGCCCTGGTCGACGCCATCACGGACGGCGACGGGGCCGGAGCAGAGGCCGCGATGCGCACCCACCTCCTCACCGTCGGCGCGGCGGCGGATCGTCTGAAGCGGGACGAGGGTCGGAAGCCGCGGTGATCCCGAGTCCTCGGCGCAACGCGGTGATCCGGTGCTCCTTCGCAGTCCGCGAGATGGCCGCATCCGGTGCGACCTCGTAGAAGCCGTGGTAGGCGCCGGCCCAGACGTGCAGCTCGACCGGCACCCCGCTCGCGAGGAGCCGAGCGGCGTACGTGACCGTCTCGGGGCAGAAGAGGTCCGCGTTGCCGACGTCGAGGTACGTCGCGGGCAGACCGGCGAGCCGCTCCGCTCGCGCGGCCACGGCCTCCGGAACAGATGAGGCCCTACCTGCGGGAAGGTACAGCTCCCACGCCCGACGGTTGAGGCGAGAGTTCCACAGGCCGAGCGAGTCGACCCCCGGCATCGTTGAGCCGTCGGTCCGGTCGTCGAGCATGGGGGCGATCAGGAGCTGGAAGCACAACTCCGTCCCTGGTCGAGACTGCAGGGCGAGGGCGGCCGCGGCCACCAGGCCGGCTCCGGCGCTCTCGCCGCCGAGCGCGACCCGGGCCGGGTCGACGTCAGGGGAACGTCCTACCCAGTCAACCGCCTGGAGCACGTCCTGGATCGGTTCCGGGTGCGGATGCTCGGGTGCAACCCGGTAGTCGACTCCGACCACACAGCAACCGACCCGGTCGGCGAGTTCCCGCTCGACGCGGCCGTCCCCGGCCGCCGAGCCCAGCACGTAACCGCCACCGTGCACCCAGACCAGGACTGGCGCGTCGCGTCCCTCCAGCACCTCTGGTCGGTGCATCCGCAACCCGAGGTGGGTCCCGTCCGTCCGCGGCAGATCAATCAACACCGACCGCACCGGGCGCCTGTCCGGCGGCTCGACCGCTGCCCGGAGGCGGGCGCGCGCCCGCTCCGGCCGGTCAAGATCGATCGTCGCGTGCGGCCGTTCGTCCCACATGATCGCGTCCAGGGCGACAGCCAGCTCGGGGTCGATCCACAGCTCATCCGTCATCGACGGCCACCTCTCCTCGAGAGAATTCCCCGCGCCGTCGGGTGCCGACGGCGAAGCCACTGCCTGGCCCCCGCCATGCATCGACCGCACCCGTCCAGGTCGAGCAACACATCGGGTCGGGTGAGGACTACCTGCTCCGAGTGCTTGCCCACTTCGCGGAGGCAGTGCGCGGGAGGAGCCCCCGGCGTACGGCGACCCGGTCGCCCCGCTGCGGCTCGTCGAGCGGATCGCGTCACTCGCCGCACGATAGCCACTCGATCCAGGACGGCCGAGACACCTCGACCACGTGCTCGGGAGCACCAAGGAGCCCACGTTCGAGGAACGGCAGCCGGACGATACGGTCGTCGTCGCGGACGGCGCACCACAACCCGTCCGTCCCGAGCAGCAGGTTCTGCGGCCATACACCGACCGTGATCTCCTGGACCACCGACGGCCCGGCCGTGACGTCAACGACCGAGATGCTGCCGGCGCCGCGGTTGGCGACGTAGACGAGTGCTCTGTCCGGCCGGACCGCGAGGTCGCTTGGGTAGTTGCGCGTCCTGCCCGGCACCGCCGCTCCCAGTGGCGCTGACCCCAGCAGGTCCAGCGCGCCAGCCTCGATCCGGTAGACGCTCAGCCGAGAGGAGAGTTCCTCAACGACTGCGACGCGATGCTCGCCAAGCCACGCGAAGTGCCGCGGGCCCGACCCCCGTGCGAGTGCCAGGACGTCGGGAGGCCCGTCGCCGATCGGGTAACGCAGCAGCCGGTCCGCCCCGAGGTCGCTGACCCAGAGATCGCCCCCATCCCCAGGAACGAATCGGGCCTGGTGGGGGTACGGGCGGTCCTGTCGGTCGAGGTCCGGACCGGCGCCCGGTGGCACCGGCAGCGACTCCGAGTCCTCGACGGACCCATCCGATCCCAGCCTGTGCCTCGTCACCCGACCGGCCAGGTAGTGCACGACCACCAGCGCGGAGCCGGACGGGTCGACGGTGAGCGCACACGGCAGAGTCGGCCCGGTCGCGACCTCTGCTCGCGTCTCAATCCCGCCGTCCTCGATGAGTGCCACCGTCGCGATCCGACAGTGCTCGGAGGTCACCGCGTACCCGACCGGAAGCCGCGGGTGCAGGGTGATGGCATTGACCCAGGGCAGCGAGACCCGGTCGAGCAGTCGCGGCCTGGCCGACGCAGACACGTCCCAGGTCTCCAGCCCGCCAGTGCGGTGCTCAGAGGCGACGACCAGCACGGCGGCGCTCACGAGAACACCGTCTCCCCCGTCCCGACGACCCGCCGACCGCGGACGATCTGGAAGGTGCGCCAGCGGTCGAAGACCGAGCAGGGGTGCGAGATCCCGAGCACAGCGCGGTCACCGACGGCGATCCTGGAGTCGTGCGCGACCCGGACGTAGGCGTGCTGGTCGTCGAGACGGTCCAGACGGGACCGTTCCGCGGAGACGGGTCCGTCGGCCCCGTGCCAGGACAGGACCACCGGCAGGTCCTGGTCGTAGGCGAGGTCACGGCGTCCGGCACCCACGATGACCAGATCCGGCTCGGGTCGCGACTGAACGCGAGCGACAACCGACACCGCGGACCGGAACAGCGGTGCGTCCGGCACGCCCCGAGCGCTCGGGGTGCTCCGCGCATAGAGACCGTCGTCGTGCACGGCGTAGCACCCGCTCCGCAGCAGCACGGTCGCTGCGCGGTGGTCGCGGAGCTCGACCCCGGTCAGCCGGACGCAGCGGTCGAAGTGGATCGAGCCACCGACTGTCACGATGACGTCTTCGAGCCCGTCGAAGCACCTGGCCTCGTCGAGCCCTCCGACGGCGGCCTCGACCCGGGCGAGGAACGCGTCGACGCCGACGCCCGGGTCGGACCCGATGCCGTACGAACCTTCGTAGCCGGCCACGCCTCGCAGCAGCAGGTGCCGGGACGCACGCACCCGCTGGGAGACCGCGAGCACCTCCTCCAGGCTGCGCGCGCCCGCGCGGCCGTCCGGCAGGCCGACCTCGACCAGGACAGAGAGCGGGTGAGCGCGCGCGGATGCGGCCCGGTCCAGGGCATCGACCTGGGCTACCGAGTCGACCCAGCTCAGCGGGTCTCCGGGCGCGCGCACGAGCCAGTCCGTCTCCGGTCCGCCGACAACCTGGTTGGCGATCATCAGACGCGCGTCGACAGAGGATCCCAGCGCCGCTGCCTGGGTGACGTTCGCGACGGTCAGGCCCCAGGCGCCCGCGGCCAACTGCTTGCGCACGACGTACGGCGACATCGTCGTCTTAGCGTGTGGTGCGATCGCCACGCCCCGATCGGCGCACCAGCGTGCCATCGCGCCGATGTTGTCCGAGAGCGCGTCGTCGTCGACCGCCAGGTACGGGCAGACCGGGCCCGGATCGGGCAGCGCGATCATCGTGGCCCTCCGTCGGCACCGCGGCGAAGCGCCCGCCCCGCCCGCCGTCCGGTGAGCCGGCCTTCGTGGAGCACGACGGCGCCGTTGACCAGCACGGTGTCGATCCCGGTGGCGAGTGCCCGCGGGTCCTCGTAGGTCGCGCGGTCGCGGACTTGCGCGAGATCGACGACCGCGATGTCGGCCGCGGAGCCCGGGGCGAGGACGCCGCGACCGGCGAGCCCGAAGCGGAGCGCGGCGCGACCGGACAGGTGCCGGGCGGCGGCGTCGGGGGTGTAGGCCCGACCGGGGCCGGTGTGCTCCGCGAGAAGCCGAGCGAACGTGCCCCACCCACGGGGATGCGGCCGTCCGCCGACGAAGATGCCATCCGACCCTGCCAGGTGCCATGGATGCGTCAGCAGCCCGATGTAGTCGTCGGCCGTGGTGTGCGGCGGCGGCGCGTACACCGCCGTCGCCGCGAGCCGGGTCGCGACCAGGAGCTCGTGGACCAGCGCCGCCGGCGCCAGCCCGCGGTCGACGGCCGCCTCGGCGATCGTGCTGCCCTCCAGGTCGGCGTGGTCGACGGATGGGACGTGTGCCAGCCGGGTCCCCAGGAAGCGGCCGCCGGAGGCTGCGACCGCGTCCGGGAACCAGCGCTCGACAAGCAGGTCCCGCCCCCGGTCCGACGTGATCACGGCCAACGCCTCGTCCGGGTCGCCGGCGAGGAAGTCGGCCGGCACGATCGGCATCCCGAGCAGGGAGAACCCCCGTCGGTAGGGATAGGCGTCGAACGACCCGTCGACGCCGCGTCGCTCCAGGCCGTCGATCAGCTCCTCCACCAGCGCCCGCCGAGCGTGCAGGTGCGAGACGTGCAACGGCACGCCGGCCGCCAGGACGATCGCGGCGGCCTCGTCGAGGCCGGCCGCGGCGTTCTCCTCGTAGCCGCCGCGCATGTGCGTGACGTAGACGCCCCCACCGTCACGCAGCGGCTCGACGACAGCGGTGAGCTCCGCGGTGCCGGCGAACCTGCCGGGCACGTAGTCCAACCCCGAGGACGCCCCGACGGCGCCGTCTTCGAGACCCTGCGCGACCAGCTCGCGCATCGCTCGTAGGTCCGCGGCGTCCGGCGGCGCCGGATCGGACCCCAGCACCTCGTGCCGTACCGTCCCGAGCGGTACGGCGTACGCCACGTTGACCGCGACGGCTCCGTCGTAGCCGTCGAGCAGGTCCCGAACCCGTGGGCCGCGATAGCCCGGGTGCGCACCGTTCAGCCCTCCGAAGTAGGACTGGGCGTAGTCGCCGGACCCCGGCGCCAAGGAGACCCCGTCCTGACCGAGGACGATGCTGGTGACTCCCTGACGGAGATACGCCAGCTGCACGTCGTCGTCGAAGACGCTGCCCTCCGCGTGGGCGTGGGCGTCCACGAATCCGGGAAACAGCAGCCGACCGGCGCAGTCGATCCGGGTCACTGCTGTCGTGTCGGCGAGGTCGCCGACGTCGGCGACCAGGCCGCCGCGCACGCCGAGATCGACCCGGACCGGCTCCGAGCCGTCGCCCGTGACCACAGTGCCCCCAGCAAGGAGGCAGTCGAACCTCATGGTCATGCGGCAGCCCAGGGACGCGCAAGCGCCTCGACGTCGAGGCCCCACAACCGCACCGCGTTGAGCCCGAGCACATCGGCGCGCTCGGAGGTGGTCCACTCCAGCGCCTCGTCGAGCGCACGAGCCGGGGCGTCGTAGGAGGTCGCCCCGTCGAGAAACGGCCAGTCGGTGCCGTAGACGAGTCGTTGCGCGCCAGCCTCGGCGAGCAGCGCTCGCAGCGCCGGCCAGAGGTCCCGGTACGGCCAAGGCTCGTGGGAGAGCGCAGCGAGCGCGGATGCCCGGACGCTGACGTGATCGTGTCGCGCCACCAGGTCCAGCAGCGGCCCAGCACCTGCCCGAGGATCCAGCAGTCCGAGGTGGTCGACCACGATCGGTACGTCGGGACAACGGGCGGCCCAATCGGTCGCGCTGCCGAGCTGTCCGGAGCCGCACAGCAGGGACAGCGGCTGGCCGCGCTCGGCCGCGAGCGACCAGGCAGCCTCACCGGCGGCACCGTCGAACCAGGGCGACCTGCCCATGTCCTCCTCGGCCGAGAGCCGCATCCCGGCGAGAGCGTGCCGGTCGAGGCTGTCGGCCGCCGTCGTACGCGCGTCCGGATCGTGGTGGTTCCAGAGGAGGACGCCGGCGTACCGGCCGTTGCCCCGAGCGACGACGGCGCCGAGGTACGTGTGGTCGTCGGCGTACACGGACGGCTGCACGAGAATCGCCCCCGCCGCTCCGGAGTCGGCCAGGTCGCGTTCGAGCAGCACCGGGTCGGCGTCATACGCCGCGTGCGGTGGCTCCTCGCCGCGCGGTCGCCACGGGTATCGCTGTCGGTCCGGCGACCACACGTGGGCCGAGGCGTCCACGACGACCACGGTCAGCCTTCGAGCCCCGGGTCGACACCGTCGACGAGCTCGACGAGCTGGATCGAGATGTCGTCGGGGTCCCTGAAGTAGGCGCTCCGGGCGCCCACGTAGATGCCGTAGTCACTCTGCACGACCGACTCGCTGCGGAACCGTCCACCGATGGCGGTGATCCGTTCGAACTCGGCGTCCAGGTCGTCGACGGCCAGGCACAGGTGCGCGATGCCGGCGTTGTAGCTCTCCATGTCGACCACCCGCGGCTCCGGCTTCAGGTACTGGATCAGCTCGAGGAACAGTCCCTGGTCGCCCGGCAGCTTGAAGAAGGCGGCGTACTGCACGGCTCCGGGATAGCCGACGATCCGGCCGACGTACTCGACGTCGTAGACCTCCTTGAAGTACGGCGGGTAGCCGAGCAGCTCGGTGTAGAACTCGATCGAGCGGTCGAGGTCGGCGACAGAAAAGCCGATGTGGTTCAGGCTGGTCAGCACGTCATGCTCCTAGGGTCAAGATCTCGGGGTCGGAGGGCGGCGAGAGCAGCTCGGCGCCGCCGGGGGTGACGAGGAAGTTCTCCTCGACGTTGAAGTAGCCGTCCGAGCGGGCGATCCCCGGCTCGATCGCGAGGACCATCCCGGCCTCGAGCGTCACCGGGGCACTCGGGAGCACTGATGGCGGTTCGGTCAACTGCAGCCCGACGCCATGGCCGATCCGGGTGGCGGAGCCGATCTCTAGGCCGGCATCACGGAACGCCCGGGAGACGACGTCGAACAGCTCGGTGGTCGTCAACCCCGGCCGGATGGCTTCGCCGACGGCGAGCGTCGCCGCCCGGGAGGCGGCGTACAGGCCGGCATGCTCAGGCCGCGGCGCGCCCACGGAGTAGGTCCGGGTGATGTCGGACCAGTAGCCGAGCCACCGCGGGCCGCCGTCGAGCCAGACGAGGTCGCCGGGTTCCGGCGCCCGGTTGCCCGGAAGCCCGCTGACCCGGTCGTAGTTGCCCGGACCGGAGTGCATCGCCAGGTAGCCCGGGGAGTCCGCTCCGGCCGCCATCACGCTCGCGGCCCAGACGGCGAAGAGGTCACGCTCGGTCATCCCCGGCCGGTAGGAATCACGCAGCCGGTCGAAGGCCAGGCCGTTGACCCGGCCCGCCTCGCGAAGCGCGCTGATCTCCCAGTCCGACTTCAGGGACCGGATCGACCAGAGCGCGGGGGCGGCATCGACGAGCTCCCCGATCGCGGAGCGCAGCCGCAGGAACGCCGCGCCGCTGAGGCCCAGCCGCAGATCGGCGCCGAGCTCGGCTGCCACTCGCCCGTCGCCCGACCCCCCCAGGGCTCCCAGAACATCGAGGAGCACCGGTTCGGCCTCGGTCTCGAACCCGTCGAAGGCCCGGGTCTCCCCTACCCAGGCGCTGGCAGTGACGTTGGGTGCCTGGCTGCGCGAGCACACCACGACCGTCGGTCCCTCGGCGGGCACGACCAGGACAACGGGCCGCGAGTTCGAGTGGAACGACGGTGTCCGGAGCCCGCTGAGGTAGCAGACGTTCGGCTCGCTGGTGACCATGGCGCAGCGCACGTCGACGGCCCGCAGCCGGGCCTGCAGCGCCGAGACGCGACGCTCGATCTCGGCGCGCGGCACGAGATGGTGCTCGCTCATCCGGCCTCCGTCCCGGCGCCATCCTGCGCGAACACGACCGGGAGACCGCCGCTGTGCACGAACACGATCGGCCGGGACCGGTCGATCCGGCCGCTGCCGACCTCGGCGATCATCCCGGCGAACGCCTTCGCCGTATAGACCGGGTCGAGGAGGAGGCCCTCGGTCCGGGCGGCCAGCGCGGCGGCGGCGGCGCCGGCAGCACTGGGCACGCCGTAGGCCGGCCCGCCGTGGTCGAACGTCGTGAACGCCGACCTGTCGTAGGGCGGCACCTCGAGGCCAGTCAGCTCGACGGTCTCGTCCGCGAGCCGCACCAACCGGTCGCTGAGACCGTCGTCGGTCGGCCGCCAGCCCATCGCGTGGATCGGCCAGTTCAGTCCGCAGGCGGCCAGCGCGAGGTGCAGCCCCACCCGCGTCGCTCCCATCGAGCTGCAGACCACCTGGGCGTCGTCGACGCCGCGGGCCGCGAGCTGCTCGACGAGCTCGAGACCGGCGTCGACGTAGCCGGCCGCGGCCAGCGGGTGGAACGACGAGCGCAGCACGTACGGCGTCCGGCCGGCGGCGCGCAGCTCGTCGGCGACCAGGTCCATGGCATCGGCCGTCGCCTCGCGGTCGGACAACCCTGCGTCTATGTCGACCCAGCGGACGTCGTCGGCGAGGAGCTCGGTGACGAGCAGGTTCCCGCTGGCGTGCCGGGTCTCGGCTGTGCGCCGGAGCACGATGACGGGTTCGAGACCGACCTTGCGGGCGGCGGCTGCGCACTGACGGGCATGGTTGGACTGGGTCCCACCGCCTCCAGCAACGAAGGTGTCGGCCTCGGCGGCGACGGCCGCCGCCATGATGAAGTCGAGCTCGCGCACCTTGTTCCCGCCGAAGGCGAGTCCGGTGAGGTCCTCGCGCTTGACCAGCAGACTGGCCAGACCCAGCTCGGCGGCGAGCCGCTGGTGCTCCTCCAGCGGCGTCGGCAGGCAGGCGATCTCAAGCCTGGGCAGCCGCGCCAGCCGCTCGCGTGCCACCGCGATCCGCTCGGTGGTCGGGGTCATGAAGTGACGACCCCGCCATCGGAGACGACCCGAACGCCCGACTGCCAGACCTCGGCGCACCTGCCGAGCGCGTCGGGGTCGCTGCGCAGGTCGCCAGGGAAGATCGCCAGGTCCGCGGACCGGCCGGCCTCGACCACGCCCACGGCGTCGCCGATCCCCAGCGCGAGGGCCGGGACGGCGCTGGCCCGGTGCACGGCCTCCTCGACCGGGATGCCGAGCCGGCGCACCGCCTCGGCGAGGAGGACGGGGAAGGACGCCAGATCCTGGCCGAACTCGTCGCTGCTGAACAGGAGCCGCCCCCCGGCGGCCCGGATCTCGCGGTGCAGCTCCCAGCGGTTCGCGGGTGGTTCCTCCCAGCCGGACCAGGCCTCCGCCAGCCCGTCGAACTCGCTCAGCGGCCGCATCGTGGCGGCCAGGTTCAGGTCGACGAAGACCCCTTGGTCGACGATCCGCTGGGCGACCTGGGCGTCGTAGTCGATGGTGCCCTCGCGCTCGCCGAGCCAGTTGCAGTGGGCGATCGTGTCGATCCCGCCGGCGACCGCGGCCCGGATCCCGGTCGTCGCGTTGCAGTGCGCAACCACGGTCAGACCGAGCCGGTGGGCGTCACCGATCACGGCGGCGAGCTCGGTGTCGTCGTATTGCGGGCGGCGGCGGTTGGTGTGCGGGTCCATGTCCCCGCCGGTCGCCATCACCTTGATGTGGTCGACCCCGGCCACGGTGAGCTCGCGGACCCGCTTGCGCAGCTCGTGGGCGTCGTCGGCGGTGACCCCGATGAAGTCACCGTGCCCGGCGGTCGTCGTCAGGCACGGACCGCAGACCCGCATCCGCGGACCGGGATGCAGCCCGGCGGCGATCGCCTCGCGCGCCAGCACCGTGACCATCCCGGGTCCACCGCAGTCGCGCACCGTGGTGACCCCCGCGGTCAAGGCGGCGCGGCCGGCGGCCAGCGCCCAGGCGAAGCGCCCGACCTCACTCTCCCGTGCCCACGCCCAGCCCGGTTGCTCGTCGCGGCCCCACGCCGTGTGCACGTGGGCGTCGATCAGGCCGGGCGTCACCGTCGCGCCGCGGTGGTCCACGACGGTCGACCGCTCGTCGGTCAGATCCTCGGGGAGGGCGTCGCGGACCTCGACGATGCTGCCGTCCTCGAGCACCACCGCTGCGTTCTCCCGCGGCGGTGCCAAGGTGCCGTCGTACAGCAGCCCGCAGAGCATCACGATCCTCGTCACAGCACTCCCTCTCTCCGCGCCGACCGACGCACCTGGTCCAGAACCTCGATCGTGCGCCAGCCGTCGTCGAACGTCGATGCGACCCGGGGTGCCGAGCCGTCGCGCACGCAGCGGGCGAACTCGTCCAGCAACCGGACGAACGGCTGGGTGAAGGTGTCGTCCGGCCAGCCGATCAGCGACGGCTCC
This sequence comes from Nocardioides endophyticus, assembly GCF_039543845.1. Classification (NCBI taxonomy): domain Bacteria; kingdom Bacillati; phylum Actinomycetota; class Actinomycetes; order Propionibacteriales; family Nocardioidaceae; genus Nocardioides; species Nocardioides endophyticus. The sequence goes on from NZ_BAABKN010000025.1 coordinate 12,229, forward strand.
AGCTCGAGGCAGCGGAACTCCTCGGCGTCGTGCCCGCGGCGATGGCCGACCAGCACGTCGTCGGAACCCAGCACGAGGCTGCCCAGCGTGCCGTGGATCTCCAACCGGCGCTCAGCCACCGCCGGCGCCGCGGACATCAAGACGTCCCCGGAGACCCCGGACGCAAACTGCAGGTGCAGCTGTGCGAGGTCGTCGCTGTCGACCTCCTCGATCCGGCCGTCAGCCGCCGCCCGGCGGTCGCCGCCGATGGTCGCGATAGAGCCGCTCGCCCAAGCGACCTCGCCGAACAGCCAGCGGAGCAGGTCGACCGTGTGCGAGCCGTACTCGTTCAGCAGTCCCCCGCCCTCGTCGCTGCGGTGCCACCACGTCCAGGGCTGGCTCCCCAGCTTGGGGAAGTACGCCACGCTCACCACGTGCAACGGCTCGCCGACGTAGCCGTCCGCGAGCAGGGTCCGCAGCTGTCGTCTGGCCGGGTTGAAGCGGAGCTGGTGGTCCACGACCGCGACCCGACCCGCTGCGCGCGCCTCCCCGGCCATCGCGCGGGCCTCGGTGGCCGACATCGCCATCGGCTTCTCGCACAGGACCGAGCGTCCGGCGCGCAGCGCGGAGATCGCCAGCGGAGCGTGGGTGCGTGGCGGAGTGGCGATCGCCAGCGCGTCCACGGCGTACCGGTCGAGCTCGTCGGCTGTGGCCGCCGCGCCGGTCGGGACCCATGCCGCGATGGCCTGCTCGGCCACCTGGCGAGCCCGGCCCTCGTCGGAATCGCAGACGTAGGCGAGGTCGAGATCGGCGTGGGCCTGGATCGCCCGCACCATCACGTCACCCATGAGGCCAAGGCCGACGACACCCACCCGCAGCGGTTCGGAGGACACTCAGCTCGCCTCGGCGGGGATCCAGATGACCGCGTCGATCTCGATGTCGAACCGAGGCAGCACGACCGGGACGGTGGTGCGCGTCGGGTACGGCTCGGTCAGCCGCTCGGCGCACACCTGGTTCCACTCGTCGAAGTAGGCGAGGTCGGAGAGGAACGCGCCGAGACGCACGGTGTGCGCCAGCGAGGTGCCGGCCTCCTTCGCGAGGTGCTCGATGTTGTCGAGCACGACGTGGGCCTGCTCGACGAACGTCGTCCCGAGGCGCTGCCGGTCCGGACCGAACGGGCCGTGCCCGCTGACGAAGAGGAGGTCGCCCACGACCAGGGCAGAGGAGTACGGTCCGGCCGGCGGCGGAGCGAGCGTCGAGGTCACAGGGGTGGGCCGGTTCTGGGTCACGTCAGGTTCCTTCGGGGTAGTCGATGCGGATGGTGCAGATCTCGAGAAGTCCGTCGGGGAGGTGGGCGCGGTCGATCGGGTAGTCGACCTCCGGCCAGAGCGGGTGCACGTCGTCGGTCGGCTCGAGCGTCACCGGGCGCCGCCCTCCTGCGCGACGACTTGGTTGCCGGCGAAGTAGGCGGCGAGCGCCGGATCGACCGGCGGCACGACGAACGGCTCTCCGTCGGCGCGGACCGAGAGCGTGCCGGAGACCCCGGCCGCAACGGCGTCTCGGGCCTCGACCGGGGTGGTCGTGGTGGGTCCGTCGTCGCGCACGAAGGCGAGGAACTCGGGGATGATCGAGGCGTCGGCGCCGCCGTGCGGACCTTCGCCACCGAAGGCGACCTCGCGGTCCCCGTGCTCCTCGTAGTCGCGGCGATGGTTCCAGATCCGGATGACGCCGTCCTCGTCGCCGAAGTTCTCCATCCTGCCCTCGGTGCCGATCACCGTGTAGTTGCGCCAGTAGTCCGGCGTGTAGTGGCACTGCTCGTAGGTCGCGTACACGCCGTTGTCGAGCCGCATCGTGATCATCGACAGGTCCTCTACGTCGACCACGGGGCTCAGGTCGCGAATCGCCAGCGGCGGCCAGTTGTCGTAGGAGAACCAGTCGGTGCGTACCCGCTGGGAGTTGTCGGCGTGACTATCGACCTCGCCGTACACGGTCAGCCCGCCCATCCCGGTGACGCGGCGGGTGGTCGACCCGGCGAGCCAGTGGATGACGTCGATATCGTGGACCCCCTTCTGCAGCAGCAGCCCGGTGGTGTTGCGCCGGTCCGAGCACCAGTTCTTGAAGTAGTAGTCGCCGCCGTGGCTGACGAAGTGCCGGCACCAGATCGCCTTCACCTCGCCGATCGCGCCCTCCTGGATCAGCTCTCGCATCCGCAGGATCACCGGCATGTGCCGCATGTTGTGGCCGACGTAGAGCTTGGTGCCGGTCCGACGCGCGACCTCGAGGATCGCGTCGCAGTCCTCGATCGTGGTCGCCATCGGCTTGTCCAGGTAGACCGCGACGCTGGCTTCGAGGAAGTCGATCGTCATGTCGCGATGCAGGTGGTCGGGCGTCAGCACCAGCACGGCGTCGAGATCGAGGTCGAGCAGTGCTCGGTGGTCCTCCGCGAGCGCGATGTCCTGGCCGAAGAGTGCCCGCGCACGCACGAGAGCGTCCTCGCGGACGTCCGTGCCCGCGACCACGATGCTGCCCTCACCGGGCCGGTGCAGGTACGGCGCCAGGGTCTCGGTGCGCGTTCCAAGCCCGAGGATTCCGATCCGGAGGTCAATCGTCGACAAGGGAGGTCCTTTCAGGGATTTCCGCGCCCTCGAGCGGGCGGTGTGCCGGGAGAACCGAGCCGAGCAGCGCCCGGGTGTAGGGGTCGGCAGGGTTGCCGAAGACCTCGGCAGTCGGACCGGCCTCGACGACCCGGCCGCGATCCATCACCAGGACCCGACCAGCCAGCCGCTCGACGACGGCGAGGTTGTGGGTGATGAAGACCATCGAGAAGCCGAGCTCGGCCTGCAGCCCCATCAGGAGAGACAGGATCTGCGCCTGGATCGAGACGTCCAGCGCCGAGGTCGGCTCGTCGCAGATCAGCAGCTCGGGCTCCAGCGCCAGCGCCCGCGCAATCGCAACACGCTGGTTCTGTCCTCCGGACAGGGCGTGCGGGTAGAGGTCGCCGTGGCGCTTCGCCAAGCCCACGGTCTCAAGCAGCTCCTCGGCACGTGCCCGGCGAGACCGGCGGTCGCCGATCCGGCCGATGCGCAGCGGCTCGCTCACGTTGTCGGCAACGCTGATGTGGGGCAGCAAGGAGCCGAACGGGTTCTGGAACACCATCTGCCATTGCGAACGCAACCGCCGCAGGTCACCCGGGGCGAGAGCTAGGACGTCCTCGCCCCGGTAGAAGACCTGGCCGCTGGTCGGCTCGATCAGCCGGATCAGGAGCCGAGCCAGCGTCGACTTGCCGCTCCCGGACTCACCGACGATCCCAAGGGTCTCGCCCGCCGCCACCTCGAGCGAGACGGTGTCGACGGCACGAGTGCCGCCGCCGCGCCCGCCGAAGTCCTTGACGAGGTTGACGGCGCGCAACAAGACCTGGGGCTCACTCATCGATCGACCTCCAACAGCGGACCTCACGGGTGGCTCCGACGGTGATCAGCTCCTGCGGCTCCGCGCAACGCGCGCCGTCGTCGTCGACGCACCGAGGCTGGAACGCGCACCCGGGAGGACGATCGACGAGATCGGGTGGATTGCCTCCGATCGGGCGGAGCGGCGAGGGGTCGCCCAGGTCCAGAGCCGACCCGAGCAGGCCCTTGGTGTACGGATGAACGGGGCGGTCGAGAGCCTCCCCGAGCCGAGCCGACTCCATCACCTGACCGGAGTAGAGCACGACGACGTCTTCGCACAGGTAGCGCGCAACGCCCAGGTCGTGGGTGACCATCACCACCGCAGTCCCCCGGTCGCGCAGGTCGACCAGTAAGTCGAGGATCTGCTTCTGCACAGTCACGTCCACCGCGGTCGTAGGCTCGTCGGCGATCAGCAACCGCGGCTCCGCGACCAGCGCCATCGCGATCATCGCCCGCTGCCGCATCCCGCCGGACAGTTGAAACGGGTACATCCGGATCCGACGCTCGGGCTCGGGGATCCCCACGTCGCCCAGCGCACGGATCGCCCGCTTCTCGGCCTCGGCTCGGGTGCACGCCGAATGCCAGCGCAGGTGCTCGGTCAACTGACGCTTGAGCGGGATGGTCGGGTTGAGAGCCTGCATCGCGTTCTGGAAGACCATGCCGATCTTGCGGCCGCGGATCGCCTGGAACTGCCGCGCCGGCAGACCTACCAGCTCGGTCGACGACGTGCCCTCGTTCCAGGTCGCGCTGCCGTGCACCGTCGCGTTCTGCGGGAGCAGGCCGAGGAGCGCACGCATCGAGACGCTCTTACCGCTGCCCGACTCCCCGACGATGGCGAGCGACCCACCCGCGGCCACACTGATCGAGACGTCCTTCACGGCGGTCAGACGTTCGTGGTCCCGAGTGCGGAAATCCACGCCGAGGCCGCGAACGTCGAGCAAAGGTCGGTCCTGGGTCTGCATCTCACTCGTCCTTCGGATCGAACGCGTCGCGGACTCCGTCGCCGACCCAGGTGAACGCGAGCATCGCGCATGCGAAGACGAAGAACGGCCAAAAGATCAGGTTCGGCTGCACGAGCACGTAGGTGTAGCCGTCGGTGATCATGGTGCCCAATGAGGCGTTGGGGGGTGCGACGCCGAGGCCGAGGATCGCGAGGCCCGACTCGGCAAGCATCGCCGCCGGGATGCCGAAGCTGGTGGTGACCAGGATCGGTCCGAGCGAGTTCGGCAGCAGGTAGCGCACGATCAGCGTCATCGAGCCCGCTCCCATCGACCTCCCGGCCTCGACGTACTCGAACGTCTTGAGCTTGATCATCTGGGCACGGATCAGGCGAGCCTGCGTCAGCCAGGAGCCGACCGCGATGGCGAGGATGATCGACCAGGTGCTACGGCCGAGAACGGTCGCCAGGATGACCGCGAACAAGTACGTCGGAAAGGCGTACATCACGTCGGTTGCGGCCATCAGCAGCTGATCGATCTTGCCGCCGAAGTAGCCGGCGGCCACACCCACGACGAGCGCGCAGGCCAACGCGAGGAGCTCCGCGGTCAACGCGATGAACAGCGCCGTCCGCAGTCCGTACAGCAGCCGAGAGAAGGTGTCCCGGCCGAGCACGTCGGTCCCGAGCAGGTTGCCGCCGGTGAGCGGGTCGGTGAGGCTCTTGCTGTAGTCCGGCGTGTTCGGGTCGTACGGCGCGATGACGCCGGCGAACAGCGCCAGGAGAGCGAGCAGCACCAGGAACCCCAGGCTCACCAGGGCCAGCCGGTTGGAGCGGAAGCGCCGCCACCGGCGACCCCACTCGCTGGTGCGGTCAATCACCAGCGCCGCTCCTCCGTCATCGGTACGCGCCGTCATGGCTTCACCTCTTCCATCATCGCTTCGACGGCCGCGGGACCGCTGGTCCTCTCGGCCGGCTCGGTGGAGAGACCGAGCCCGGTGCGCGTCCGCGGGTCGATCACGGCGTAGGACAGGTCGACGAGCAGGTTCACGAGCATGAGCATCAGTGCGAAGACCAGGGTGGTGCCCATGAGCAGCGGCATGTCACGGACCTGGGCGGCCTCCGTGAACAGGCCTCCGATGCCCGGCACCCCGAAGATCGTCTCGATGAAGATCGTTCCGACGACCAGGCCGGTCAGCAACGGCCCGACGACCGTGACCAGCGGCATCAACGCATTGCGCAGCACGTGCCGCCGCATCACGATCCTGCGACTGCCGCCCTTGGCGAACGCCGCCACGACGTACTCCTCGCGAAGCACCTCGAGCACGCTCGAACGGACGTAGCGCGCCATCACGCCGGCCGGGGCGATCGTCAGCGCGATGATCGGCAGGATCGCGTAGCGCGGTCCCGACCACCCGCCCGTCGGCAGCCAGTGCAGCCAGCTGCTGAAGATCAATACCAGCAGGATCCCGGCCAGGTACGTCGGGAATGCGGTCGCCGCTGTCAGCACGAACATCGAGCCGTGGTCCCAGGGGCTGTTGCGCCGGGCCGCGGCGAGGATCCCCATCGGGATGGCGATCATCAGGGCCAGCACGACGGCGATCAGGGCCAGAGCCAGGGAGGTGGGGAGCTTGGCGACGATCAGTTCCCCCACCGTCGACTCGGGGTACTTGTAGCTGTACCCGAAGTCGCCGTGGAGCGCCGGGCCCAGCCAGTTCTTGTACTGCTGCCAGACCGGCAGATCTTCGCCGAAACGCTGCTGTACCTGCGAGGTCAGGTCGACGCTGCGGCCACTGGCGAGACCGGTCGACCCGGCACCCGCCGCCTGGATCCCGGCAAAGCTGCCGGGGGCCAGGGACAGGAGCCCGAACGTGAGGGCCGACACGACCAGGAGTGAGAGGACGAGACGGATCAGGCGTCTCAGGAGGAACATCATCAGCTGCACGTAGGTCCTCCTGAGACTGCCTGGTCGTCTGTCGTGGTCGTGGCGGTCAACCGGCGTCAGCCGACGGTGACACCCTTGTAGTAGAAGCCCTCGATCGTGGTGCGCACATGCACACCCTTCACGGTGGGATCCACCAGGAACGCCTGCGGCTCCTCGAGCAGCGGGATCTGCAGGGCGAGCGACTCGCGCAGGGTGGCCGCCTCGACGTAGAGGGCGGTCCGTTCCGCTGGATCGACCGTTTGACGGGCCTGCTCCACGAGGTCGGCGAACTCCTGCGCGCCCTCGGACGATTTCGTGTTCAGGATGTTGTCGAGCATCTGGCTCTTCTTGGCCCCGTCGAGCTTCTCGTCAGCCTGGATCTCCTGGTAGCGGTTCCAGTCGGCCGGCGCGAGGCTGAACTGCTTGGTCGAGTCCGGCCCCCAGTACGTGTACACCCAGTTGTTCAGGGTCGGGATACCCCCGAAGGAGTTGATGTAGAAGCCCATCAGGTCCTCGTCGAGCACCTTCCAGCGGGTGTCAGCCCACACGCCGATGTCGACGATGGTGACCTTGGCTTCGACGCCGATCTGCTTCCACATGTCGACGATCGCGTCAGCCACCGGGCGGGGCCGGTGGTCGAAGACCTGGACCGCGGGCAGCCCTTCGCCGCCGGGGTAGCCAGCCTCGACGAGCAGCTGCTTGGCCTTGTCCGGGTCGTAGACGGAGACACCCATCGAGTCGGTCCAGCCCTCGACGCGAGTCGGGACGAGCGAGTTGCTGGTCGTCGTACCGACCTGTACGCCGGCGAGCTTGTCGCGGTCGATCGCGTAGGACAGTGCCTGGCGCACTCGCTGATCCTGGGCGGCCGGGTTCTGCGAGTACTGCACGTTGAGGAAGTCGATGGCGAAGCCGTCGGCCTTCTCCGTCTCGCCCAGCAGCTTGTCGTCCTTGCTGATCAGGTCCATCGAGACCGGGGAGACGTCCAGCTCACCGTTGCGGTAGGCCAGGATCGCGGCTTGCGGGTCCTGGATCACACGGATGTCGACCTCGTCCAGCTCGACCTTGTCGCGGTCCCAGTAGAACTTGTTCGGAACCAGCTTCATCCCGGTGGACGGATCCCAGGACTTCACCGTGAAGGCGCCGCTGCCCACCCAGTTCTCGGCCTTGGTCCAGTCCTTGGGATTGGCCTCGATCGCCGCGGTGTCGGTGATCAGCATCGAGTTGTTGGTCATCCCGAGCAGGAAGTCCGGGTTCGGCGCGTCCAGGCTGATGACGACGGTGGAGTCGTCCGGCGCACTGATTCCCACGTCGGCCCAGTCGGTCAACGCGCCCGTCTGGTACGCCGAGGCGTTCTTGATACCGAGACCGATCTGGTAGGAGTTGGCGTTCGTGACGCTGCCGCCTCCGGCTCCGGTCGGTGTCAGCAGCCGCCGGTAGTTCGAGACTACGCTCTCGGCGGTGATCGGCTCACCGTTGCTGAACTTCGCGTCCTCACGCAGGGTGAAGGTGTAGGTCAGTCCGTCGGCGGATTGCTCCCACTTCGTGGCGATCGCGGGTACGACGTCATCCCCCGCGTCGTTCTGCGCGACCAAGCCTTCGAGGAGACCGGCCGGGACGACGTACCCACCGTTGTTGATGAAGTGCGGGTCGAGCGAGTCGATCGGCGCGCCGACGGCGAGCTTCAGGACCTGCGCGCCGCTCTCCTTGTCGGGGTTGTCGGAGAACGAGCAGCTCGTTGCGGCCAGCGTCACGGCAACGGCGAACGCGGCTACCGCCAGCCTTCGGTGGCGCGCGCCGGGTGTCGAGTATCGAATCATCACAAGTGGACCTTTCCATCGCTCTCAGTCGAGGTTTCGGAGGTGGGCGTCCCATTCGGCGATGCCGAACGGGACTTGCGGTGTTCCGAGAACTGGGTGAGCGTCTGCTCGTTAGGCGGATAGTTCCCCCGGAGGGGCTCGCCCGCCTGGATCCGGCCGAGGATGAACTCCTCCAGCTCCTCTTGCTCCAGAGCCGCGTGGGAGATGTCCTCGGCGAGGTGCCGCGGCACTACGACGACGCCCTCGGCGTCTCCGACGACCACGTCGCCGGGGTAGACAGCGACACCGGCGCACCCAACGGGTAGCTGAGTGTCGACGGCGTGGTGCAGCACGAGGTTGACCGTCGCGGAGACCCCGGCGGAGAAGACCGGGAAGTCCATCTCTGCGATTGCCGGCGAGTCCCGCACGGAGCTGTCCGTGACCATCGCGGCCACCCCCCGTGCCTTCAGCCGAGACATCAGGATGTTGCCGCCCGAGGCGGCGCGGGGGTCGTGACGGCAGTCCATGACCAGGACCTGGCCCGTAGGAACCGTTTCGACCGCGGCGCGCTGCGGATGGTCCGGATCCTCGAAGACGTCAAGGGTGTCGATGTCTTCCCGGGCAGGGATGTAGCGCAGCGTGAAGGCCTCACCTGCGAACGATGCGCTGGACGGGTTCAGCGGTCGTAGTCCGTATAGGAACATGTCCCGCAGCCCGCGCTTGAACAGCTGCGACTGAATGGTGGCGGTCGATGCTCGCCGCAAACGGGCGAGTACCTCAGAGTCGAGTGGTGGCTCCACGAGTCTCCCTTGTTGTCGTTGCCGGGACGGTAGCATGCTGCATGTAGCATGGCAATGACTCGAAGCCGTGGGCTTACTTGTAAGCCACGATGGCATCCTCCATGCTGCATGCGAGTACCGCACCTACGTTCCCCTCATCAGGAGCACCGATGGCCGACCAGCCCACCGCCGCCGCACCTCAGCTCTCCGGAAGCGAGGCGATCGAGCGCGTCAACCTCAAGGCCCAGCTGCTGGAGGCGCTGCGCACGGCGATCTTCAGCGGTGAGCTCGAGCCCGGCGTCGTCTACAAGAACGGCGAGCTCGCCGCGCGCTACGGCGTCTCGCGCACCCCGGTTCGCGAAGCGGTTCTCGAGCTGGAGAGCAAGGGCTTGGTCACGATCGCGCGCGGCGTGGGGTTCCGCGTCGTCGCGCCGTCCGACGGTGACAGCCGGGAGCTGAACGAGGTGCGACAGGTCCTGGAGGGATGGGCGATGGGCACGATCGCCGGCGAGCTGTCCGACGCAGCGCTCGCGGAGGCGGAGGTCATGCTCGGCCGAATCACGGTCGCCGCCGAGCAGGCCGACCTGACGTCGTATTGGACGCACGATCGCGCCTTTCACGACTTCCTCGTCCGCCAGGCACGCAACCAACGCATCACGAACCTACTCAGCGAGTACCGCGACTCGCAGCGGATCCCCGTACTCGCCCGGATCGCCCGCGAAGGCAGTCTGCCGCGACGCAACCAGGATCACGTCCGCCTCCTTGACGCGATCCGCACCGGCGACAAGGACGGCGCCAGCGCACTGATCCGTGCGCATATCGCGCTCAACACCGAGCCGAGCGATCCCTCGACGTCGGACGGTTAATCGCCAGCCGCAGACGGGCTGCCGATCCCCGTGAATGTGTGTAACATGCAGCATGCAACTTGAAGGAGAGCATGTGAGCATTCACCTCAACCGGCCCGGGCTCGACGACATTGCCGCCGCGGCCCGCCGACCCTCGACAGCGCTGGTCGAGGCCCTTGCCACGACCAGCGGGGACATCGCCGTTGTCGGCGCGGCCGGCAAGATGGGGGTGAGCCTGTCGCGAATGGCTGCCGACGCCCTCGCTTCCCTGCCGGGTGATCGCAGGGTGACCGCTGTGTCCCGTTTCTCGGACCCGGCAGCCCGACGCGAGCTCGACGAAGCCGGGGTGCGCACCCTGGCCCTCGACGTCAGCGACGCCGAGGCGCTCCGGGAGCTGCCGGAGTCGGAGAACCTCGTCTATATGGTCGGGCGCAAGTTCGGCACCTCTGCGGACTCATCGGCGACCTGGTTCAGCAACGTCGTCCTGCCGCACCTGGTGCTGACCCGCTACAGCGACTCGCGGGTGGTCGCTCTCTCCTCTGGAAACGTATACCCGTTCTCGTCCCCGGTCTCCGGCGGCTGCACCGAGGAGTCGCCGTACGGTCCGATCGGCGAGTACGCGCAGAGCTGCGTGGGCCGGGAGCAGGTCTTCATCCACCACAGCCGGACCCACCGGACCCCGGTGGCTCTGATCCGGCTCAACTACGCGATCGACTGCCGGTACGGCGTCCTGACCGACATCGCCCGTGCCGTCCTGGACGGCACGCCGGTCGACGTCTCTCAGGGAGCCGTGAACGTCGTCTGGCAGGGCGACGCGAACCGCTACTGCCTCTCGGCGCTCACCATCGCCGACACCCCTCCCACCGTCCTGAACGTCACCGGCCCTGAGATCGTCTCGGTGCGCTGGCTCGCCGAGCAGCTCGGCCGGCGCCTCGACCGCGAGCCGGTCCTCGTCGGCGACGAGTCGGACACCGCCCTGCTCTCCAACGCCTCGAAGTCGCACGCGCTCTTCGGCTACCCAGACGTCGCGCTGGCGACGATGCTCGACTGGACCGTCGAGTGGCTACTGGCCGGCGGCACCCTGCTCGACAAGCCGACGGGCTTCGGCGCCCGGGACGGGAAGTTCTGAGATGGACGCCCACAAGGCACGCCGGCTCCGCGCGGGCATGGTGATCCCGGCCCACCCTCTCGCGCTGCGCGAGGACCGGACACTCGACGAGTCGCTGCAGCGCGGGCTCTCCCGGCACTACCTGGACGCCGGTGCCGGCGGGTTGGCCGTCGGGGTGCACACCACCCAGTTCGAGATCCGCGACCCTGCCGTCGGCCTGTACGAACGTGTGCTGTCACTCGCCGCAGAGGAGGTCGGCGCCCGGATGGCCCGCCCGCAGCCTCTCCTCGTCGCCGGCGTGATGGGACCGACGCCGAACGCGGTCCGCGAGGCGGAGTTCGCCGCCGGTGCTGGCTACGACCTGGCGATGGCGATCATGACCGGCTGGGGGAACGCCAGCGAGGACGAGATCCTCCGCGGCGTGGAGGAGATCTCCCGGGTGCTTCCGGTGTTCGGGTTCTACCTCCAGCCCACCCTGTCCGGGCGACGCTTCGGCTACGGCTTCTGGCGCCGGTACGCCGAGATCCCGGGGGTGGCCGCGATCAAAGTCGCCCCGTTCGACCGGTACGCGACCCTCGACGTGGTCCGGGCGGTCATCGACGCCGGTCGTGCCGGGGACGGCGACGACGCGATCGCGCTCTACACCGGGAACGACGACACGATCGTGAGCGATCTGCTGACGCCTTACCGGTTCGGCGGCACCACCGTGCACATCGTCGGCGGACTGCTCGGACAGTGGGCAGTGGGGGCCGCTGCCGCCGTACGCCTGCACCGGGAGATTCGCGCACTCGTCACCGCCGATCCGGACTCCCCCGTGCTCGACTTGCTGGCACGCGGCGCCCGGCTCACCGACGTGAACGGAGCCGTCTTCGACGTGGCGAACCGCTTCGCCGGCAGCATCGCCGGGGTGAACGAGGTCCTGGTCCGCGACGGGCTGCTCAATACCCACCGGTGCCTGTCGGACCACGAGGTCCTTTCCACGGGCCAGGACGCCGAGCTCGACCGGGTGCTTCTCGAGCACCGCGAGCTCCTCTTCGAGGAGACCCTCCGATGACCCGCGCCTCCCAGGGCGGCGAGCGAGTCGAGGCCGTCGACCGCCACGGCATGCCGCACTGGCTGGTCCGGTGCCACGTGGACGCCGGATCGACCACCTCCCACCTAGATACGGAGCAGCCGACATGAGAGCCCTGGTCTTCACCGCCGCCGGCGAGGTAGAACTGCGCGAAGTTCTCGAACCTGTCGCCGGTGACGGCGAGATCCTGGTCGACGTCGCTGTGGCGGGAGTCTGCGGAAGCGACGTGCACGGGGTGCTTTCACCGGGCTTCCGCGTCCCTCCGCTGATCCTCGGCCACGAACTCGCCGGGACGGTCGACGGACGACGAGTGGCCGTGAATCCGCTACTCACCTGCGGCACCTGCCCGACCTGCACAGCCGGTGCGACCTTCCTCTGTCCCGAGCGCCAACTGATCGGTGTGCACCGCCCTGGCGGCCTCGCACCCCGGATCGTGGTGCCGGCCGACTCTCTGGTGTCCCTACCCGACACCATGGACTGGCGGACCGCCAGCGCGATCGAGCCGACGGCCAACGTCGTCCACGCGCTCCGGATCGCGGAGCGGGACCTCACCGGGGACTGCCGTGTGGCCGTGCTGGGTGCCGGCGCCATCGGGCTGCTGACGCTGCAGCTGCTGCGCCGGCGAGGCGTCGCCGATGTCACCGTCGTCGACGTGGCCGAGTCCCGGCGTGCCCAGGCAATCCAACTCGGCGCGACCGGTACGGAGCTCCAGGGGGTCTACGACGTCACGATCGACGCGGCAGGCACCAGCACGACCCGGGCCGCCGCGCTCGCCCGGCTGCGTCCTGGCGGACTCTCGATCTGGATCGGGCTGGCCGACCAGGTGCCCGGGTTCGACGCCGCCGACCTGGTCCGCCAGGGCAAGCGGATCGCCGGCTGCTTCGCCTACGACCGCCACGACTTCCGGGCCGCCGCCGATGAGGTGAGCGATCTCGACCTCTCCTGGATCGACATCCTGCCGCTGGGCCGCGCGGCCGACGAGTTCGGCGATCTCCTCGCGCACCGCAGCGATCGGCTGAAGGTCGTGTTCCACACGGATCACCTGGTGGAGGACAACGATGGCTGACCCCGGGGGGCGTGTCGTCCTGGTCACCGGTGCGGGTTCCGGAATCGGAGCGCGGCTCGCCGGAGTCTTCACCAGCGACGGCGACACCGTCGTCGTCGCCGACCAGGACCTTGACGCCGCCACCCGCACCAGCGCCGCGCTCCCTCGGTCGGTCGCGTGCGAGGTCGACGTCCGCGAAGAAGACCAGGTGGCCGCCATGGTCGTGGATCTCCACGAGCGTGGACTGCACCCCGACCTCGTGGTGAACAACGCCGCCACCTGCTCCGACACCCCCTTCGAGGAGTTGCCGCTGACCGAGTGGCGGCGCGACCTCGACGTCTCGCTGACCGGTGCGTTCCTCGTGTCAAGGGCCCTCTTCGATGACCTGCGCCGCGAAGGCGGATCGGTCATCAACGTGGCCTCGGTCAACGCCGCCCGCTACTTCGGCAACGAGGCCTACAGCGCGGCGAAGGCTGGCCTCGTCTCGCTCACCCGCAGCCTCGCAGTGCGCTGGGCACCGCACGGCATCCGGGTGAACGCGGTGCTCCCTGGCACCATCCAGACCCCGATCTGGGACGAGCGGCTGCGCCATGACCCGGGGGCCCTGGATCGAGCGGCGGCGATGTACCCCCTCGGCCGGATCGGCGTGCCTGACGACATCGCACATGCGGTCGCATTCCTGGCCTCCGACAAGGCGACCTGGATCACCGGCGTCTCCCTCCCCGTCGATGGCGGACTGCTCGCCGTCGGCTCGACGTCGTTCGCGCGCAGTATCGAGGAGCACGTATGACCACCAAGACGACCGGCGCGGACAGCACCGCCACCGATCCGCGCACGGGCGACCCGCTGACCGGCGTCGCCGCCACGTCGGTCGACGAGGCCGAGGCACTGATCTCCGCTGCCGCTGCGGCGAGCTCGGACTGGGCTGCGCTGCCCCGGCCCAAACGCGCACGGCTCCTGCGCCGCGTCGCCGACGGCCTGGAAGCCAAGGGCGCAGCGATCGTCGCGGCCGCCGATACCGAGACCGCCCTCGGACCAGCCCGTCTCGAGAACGAGCTCCGGCGCACGACGGGACAACTGCGGATGTTCGCCGCCGAGATCGAGAGCGGCCACTACCTGCAGGCGCTGGTCACCGAGGCCGACCCGACCGCCGGTGTTCCCGACCTCCGCCGGATGCGGTTTCCCCGCGGTCCGGTCGTCGTGTTCGCCGCGAGCAATTTCCCCCTGGCCTTCTCGGTGGCCGGCGGTGACACGGCCTCCGCTCTGGCGGCGGGCTGCCCCGTGGTGGTGAAGGCTCACGAGAACCACCCGGTCACCGCCGAACTGGTCGCCGAAGTCCTCCGTCGCGAGCTCCCAGACGACGTCTTCGCCCTGTGTCATGGGCGGGAGGCCGGAACAGCCCTGCTCGAACACCCGGCCACGACCGCCGTCGGGTTCACCGGGTCGCTCCAGGGCGGAGTCGCGCTGGCCCGAATCTGCCGCGACCGCCCGGTGCCGATCCCGTTCTTCGGCGAGCTGTCCAGCCTGAACCCGGTGGTGGTGATGGAGGACGCCGCCACCGCATACGGACTCCGCATCGCCCAGGAGTTCGCCGCGTCACTGACCCTCGGCAACGGCCAGTTCTGCACGAAGCCGGGACTCCTCTTCGTGCCCGCCGACGGGCCGATGCGCGAACTGGTCGCCGACGCGATCGGGGCGAGCACGACCGGGGTGCTCCTGACCGCCTCGATGCGCGAGCACTACCTCGACCACCCCGGGCACGAACGGCTTCCGCTTCTGGCGCGGGGCCAGAGCGACCCCGGATCGCCACTTTCCGTGTCACCGGAGGTGCGGTTCGTTGACTCGGCGTCGTACGACGAAGCGCTGCCGCTCCTCATCGCGGAGCGCTTCGGCCCGGCCGGTGTCGTCATCACCTACACCTCCCAGGCCGATCTGATCGCGATGCTCAAGCGGCTCCCCGGCAACCTGACCGGTTCAGTGCACAGCACGGTCGGCTCCCCTGACGCCGACCCGAAAACAGACCTCGCGGCGGCCGCACAGGTGCGTGCCGTGGCAGAGGTGCTCAGCAAGTGTTCCGGACGACTGATTCACAACGGCTGGCCGACCGGTGTGGCGGTCACGCTCGCCCAACACCACGGCGGCCCCTTCCCCGCGACGACCGATGCCGCGACGACTTCGGTCGGCGTGACTGCGATCGAACGTTGGCTGATCCCGGTCGCGTACCAAGACTGGCCGGACAGCCTGCTGCCTCCCGAGCTCCAGCGCGCCAACCCGCTCGGCGTCCCCCGCCGCGAGGCATGAGTTGAGGGAGAGCGATGACTGACCTCGGTGACGTGCTCGCCCGGCTCCCGCACGAGATCGTCGTGACCGACCCCGAGCTGATCGCTTCCTACATCCGCGACGAGTCGCGGTTCACCGAGCACGCGCCCCCGGGTGCCGTCGTCGCACCACGCTCGACCGCCGAGGTGGCCGCCACGTTGTCACTCACCCACGAGGTCGGCGTCCCCGTCGTGACTCGCGGTGCCGGTTCTGGGCTCAGCGGCGGCGCCAACGGCCTGGCGGGCTGCCTGCTGCTGACCACCAAGCGTCTGAACCGCATCCTCGAGGTCGACCCCGTCGAGCGAATCCTCGTGACGCAGCCGGGGGTGGTGACGGCCGACGTCCGCGCGACAGCAGCGGGCGCGGGCCTCATGTACCCGCCCGATCCGGGGAGCGTCGCGATGTCGACGATCGGGGGCAACGTCGCAACAAACGCAGGCGGAATGTGCTGTGTGAAGTACGGCGTGACGGGTGACTACGTACTCGGCCTGGAGGTGGTGCTGGCCGACGGCCGCATCCTGAGGACCGGCCGGAGGACGATGAAGGGCGTGGCGGGCTACGACCTCACCCACCTGTTCGTCGGCTCCGAGGGCACCCTCGGCGTGATCACCGAAGCAACCCTGCGCCTGGTCCCGGCACCTCGTGATCCGCACACCGTCCTGGCCACGTTCGGCGACCTGACCGCGGCCGGCCGGGCGATCGACGGGATCTCGACCAGTCGGGTCACGCCCTCCGTGTTCGAACTCCTGGACGAGACCACGATCCGGGCCGTCGAGGATCGCTCGCCCCTGGGTTTCGACCTGACTGTCGGTGCCGTTCTGCTGCTCCAGAGCGACTCCCTGAACGCCGCCGCCGACGCAGCCGAGCTGTCCGAGATCTGCTCCCGCTCGGGGGCGCTCGAGGTCGCGGTCAGCGAGGACCGCGACGAGGCCCGGGCGCTGCTGGAGGCACGGCGGCTCGCCCTACCTGCGCTCGAACGGCTGGGCGACTGGCTGTTGGACGACGTCTGCGTCCCGAGGTCCAGGATCGTCGAGCTGCTCCGAGGGATCGAGCGCACCGCCGCCGAGGAGCGCCTCACCATCGGGGTCTTCGGGCACGCTGGCGACGGCAACATGCATCCAACGATCATCTTCGACGCGGCGGACCACGCGAGCTCGGCCGCAGCACACCGAGCGTTCGACGCGATCACCGCGACCGCGCTCCGCCTCGGCGGCACGGTGACGGGCGAGCACGGGATCGGGCGACTGAAGACCAAGTGGCTGGAGCGCGAACTCGGCCCGGTTGGACTCGACGCGCACCAGACGGTCAAAGAGGCGTTCGATCCCCGCTGGCTACTCAACCCCGGCGTGGTGCTGGCGCGCCGGGGTCCGAGGCGCTCGCCCTGAGCGGGCCCCGTCTTCCTGGACTAGGCAAGAAACTGCTGCGGAGGGTCGAGAGCGCTCAAGAGGTCGCCCGTCACGTCGCCCGGGGAGAGTGCGGAACGCTGCGAATCGGCTTCACCGCGGGCTCGGCGTACGGCGTCCTGCCAGGCCTGCTGGACCAGCTGCACCGTTCGGTGTGCGACGCAGGCGGCCGGATCTTCTTCTCCAGCGAGCTCCTTCTCACACGGTGACCAGCCGCAGCCCGTCGTAGCGCAACGACGCACCGTGCACCGTGCGGTTCGCGGGCGCATCGAGCCGGATCTGCGCGATCTCCCGGTACTCCAGGATCGTCCCGCGCAACGGCTTGCCCCGCGTTCCGGCACCCGAGACGACGACGTTCATCCCCGGCGGCAGCTTGCGCCAGTCGCCGGTGGCGAGCTCCAGTAGGTCGCTGCCGGCGGTCATGTCTACCTTCGCCCACACCGTCGTGGTGTCCAGCGACCCGAAGCCCGTCCGGGGCTCCGCGACCACCCAGCGCTGGCGTCCGAGGTCGTCGGCCACCACGTCGCCGCGCTTCTGCACCAGATGGGTGCGCGGGGTCGAGTCGCGCTCGACTGGCAGGTAGCGCGTGTTCCGGTAGGGCACGGACTGCTGCACGTTGCGGATCTCGTTGGCGCCGATCTGGACACTCACCGTCGGCCGGTCGACGTTCAGGAACCACTGGGGCTGCTTGGCCTGCATGTCAGCACCGACCGTGTTCCCCTCGATCCGGATGCCGTAGGCACCCACCACGTCGCCGGTCAGGTCGCCGTACGCGCCGAGTCCGTCGATCCCGATCGCGGCTGTGCTCGGTTCCTGGCCGGCCGGGGTGTCAACGACGTTGTGGAACAGGTTGTCCACGACACTTGCGCCGAACACGGCGTTGGTCAGGTGAACGCCGAAGACCGCGAAGTCGCGGATCTCGTTGCGGAGCACCCGCACGTCCTTGACCAGGTAGAGCGCGATCGCACCCGGCGCGTCGGGGTGGCCCGTGAACCCGTGGATCGCATTGTCGGCGATCGTGATGTTCTCGGACAGGACGTCGAGGTTGCCGACGACAGTGATGCCGCGGTTGCCGGGAAGCCCGTCTCCCCTGACCAGAACGTTGCCGGTCACGTGCACGTTGCGCAGCACCGGCTCCTCGACGTAGTTGCGGGCGTTCTGGCAGGAGACCCCGACCTTGCAGTTCTCGACGTAGTTGTCACGGATGAAAACGTTCTCCCCGCCGTGGCAGTCGATACCTTCCCAGGTCTGGTTGTTCCGGACGACGTTGCGCTCCACCCAGAGGTTGCGCAGCCAGTACCGGCCCTCGCCCCGCCGGCTACTACCGGTGCCGATGGCATACGTGTTCGGTGCCGTCGTACTGGTGAGTGTGTCGAACTCGTTCTCCAGCACGCGGATGTCCTCACACTCCACCAGCACGTACAGCATGCTGTAGGTGCATCTGTAGAAGCGGCAGTGCTGCACCAGGATGTTGCGCGAGTACTTGAACGTGATCCCATCGCTGCCCTGGATCTCGGTCACGAAACAGCGCTCGAAGGTGAATCCGTCGCAGTGCTCCACCACGACCCCACCCTTGCCGGCCACATAGGCGCCCGTGGTCGCCGTGCCGTTACGGACCCCGAGGTCGATGATCCGGACGTTGACGAGGGGATCATTTGCGGAGCCGACCACGGCGAAGACCGGGTGATTCCCGAGCGAGGAATGGTCGCGGATGACCGTCGCCGACCGCCCGGCGCCACACAGGGTCACGTTGCTGCGGAGCTCGATGGTGGTGCCGACCTGGAACGTTCCGGCGGGGAGCACCACGACCCCTCCGGCAGCCGGGACGGCGTCGATGGCTGCCTGGATCGCTGCCGCCTCGTCACCTGAGCCCGTCAGTGCCACCGTCGAATTCGGCGCGACCGCCTGTGCCGGCGCCGCTCCCAGCACCGCTGCACCAACGGCGCCTGTCGCTGCCACGCTCAGTCCGCCAAGCAGCTTGCGGCGGTCGATTCCTGTCTGCTCACTTCCTCGCGACACCACTCACTCCTCATTCGTATGTTGCATGCAGCATGTTGATATGAAGAGAAGGTGTCAACCCTCAAAATCGGCCTGCGTGGATCGACGCGGCGTACCAGTGTCCCGTTACCCCTCCGCTACTCCAGTGGCTGATCGCGCGCCTTCCTGGCATCCGCAGCAGCCGGCGGCTCCGTTTGCGGCCGACCCGGACAAGCTCAGCTTCGACTTGGCATGCCCGACACCCGCGGTGAAACGACGCGCCTGCTGGGAGGCACCACTTGCCGGAGACCGGCGCCGCATCCCACGCGAGAGCGCGTCGAGACGCGAGCCGGCGCAGGAGACTGCTGTCACTCCCTTTCCTCAGCGGTCCTCACCCCAGTTGGCGATGATGACGGCGATCGGTGGGAGAACGGCAGCGACGACCGACATGGCCACCGCCGTCGATGTCGACCACAACCGAACCAGGTTCCATGCCAGCAGAATCAGCGCCAGGCAGGCGCCCATCAGGGCGAAGTACCAGCGGCGACGGCGGCGAAGCCGCTCGCTTTGCGGCCTGCGCACCGTGCTGGCCGTGACGAGCAGATGTCGTCTCACCCGTCCACTCTCTCACTCGGCCGCACCGCACGGCCGGTCTCCTGCTCCGCGACGAGTTCGCTCATCGGGAGATCCCCCGCGTCCCGCTGGCGGCGAAAGAGGCGCTTCTGCAGCGCGCTCCGATCGCGAGCCGAGGCTCAGCAAGCGGGGGTGCCGACTCTCGGCTGTCGGTGTGAACGCGTGGGCCTGCCAACGTCTGGCGGCGCGCCACGCCGATGAGTCCACGCAGTTCTTCTTGTCGGTACTGCCATGACCGCGACCTACACCTTTGACATCTTCTCCAGCATCGACGGCTTCGGCTCCTACTCTCCACCGGCCAACTGGGGTGGCTACTGGGGTAAGCAGGGACCCGAGCTGCTCGCGCATCGGCTCGCGGCGTACGGCGGCGAGCAGCGGATGGTCTTCGGAGCCAATACCTACCGGGCGTTCGCGGAGATGTTGGCCGCGAGCAGTGAGGGTGACGATGTCCGGGATCCGTGGGTGGACCGGATGCGGAGCCTGCCGGCGTACGTCGTGTCCTCGACATTGCGGGAGCCACTCGACTGGCCGGATGCGACCGTCGTCAGCGGGGAGCCGGCCGAGGTCGTTGCTCGGCTCAAGGAGGAGTCCGATGTCCCGTTGCGCTCGCACGGCAGTCTGCGCCTCAATCGGGCGCTGATGGCGGCAGGGCTGGTCGATCTGGTCCAGCTCACGTTGTACCCGGTCATCTCCGGGCAGACCGGGGACGAGCCGATCTTCGCCGGCGCCGCCGACTTCGACCTGGAGCTGCTCGAGAGCCGGACCCTCGACTCCGACATCACCGAGCTGATCTACCGACCCACTCTGCGTACTTGGTCGAACTGAGGGCCAGGCACGGAGGCGGCCACTAGCCGCAGATACGGGTGTGCGCGCACACACGAGTGGTATCGGACGCACCGGGACACGTGCGACCCGCTCCAGAGCTGGGCACTCAACCTGCGCTCCGCGAATCTCGTAGTACGGCCGGCTCACCGTGTCGCCTCAGCTCGGGCGATGTAGGCCGTTCCAACTTCCCCAACGGCAGCAGGAACCAATGGCGGTTTACGCAGCCGATCTTCGCGTGCTCCACCGGGCCTTCAGTGCTGTCGACGACGTCACGCCACAGCACCTCGGCCAGGGTGCCGCACTCCGGGCAAAGTGTCGTGTCCATGGACGCTCCCTCGATGAGGTGTATCTCGTTGAGGAAGCGCGCGAGACGGTCCAGATACGCGAACGGCCGCCCTGCCGCCGAGCGCCGACCGGCACAACGGCATCAACCGGGTGCGACACCAACCACGACCTCGCCGGTTCCTGCACCTGCGCGAGGTGGCCGGAGCCGCGGAACGACGCGAGTAGATCTTGTAGACGTCCTTGGTGCCGGGGTGTCCTAAGTCAGCCCCGTGGTCTCGATGACGCCCGCGCCCACCGAATCGGGGTTGTACTCCTGACGTGTGCGTCCGAGCACGAAGATGCCAGCCAGTACGACGCTGAGCCCGGCGCACTGCAGTGCTAGTGACGACGGCGAACCGCTCGGGCGCTCGGCGAAGACCACGATGCCAAAGCTCAGTGCCGTCAACGGGTTCACCAGATTCAGCATCGGTAACGACTCGGGTAGCCGGGTGCGGTTGTAGATGTGCTGGTTCAGCAGGAAGCCGCTCAGGCCGACGATGACCATGGCGTAGAGCGGCCAGGAAGTAACGAGCTCGCCCGCGCTCCGGACGCTGGTGGTGGACTTGATCGCCCCCGCCATCAGGCCAAACACGATCCCTCCGGCCGTCCCCAGCAGCAGACCCTGGTGCGTCGGGAACCTCACCGAGGCGCGCAACGCCAGCAGTACCCCCACACTCCCGACGCCGATCAGCACAGCGGCCGCCTCCCCGTTCGGCAGGTCATTCCCTCCGGTCGGCCCGGCCGCGACCAGGAAGAGCCCGAGACCAACGGCCGTGACGGCACCCCACACGACGGTACGACGCGGCGGCGCGCGGCGCTCGAGAAGGTCGCGGAACACCATCGAGAAGAACAGAGCCGTCACGGCCAACGGCTGAACGAGCGTCAACGTGCCCAGGTGCAGTGCGGTGGCGTGCAGGGCGAGGCCCACCAGCGAGGCGAGCACCCCGAGGTACCACCGCCATTGCGACAGGACATGGCGAGCCAGCTCGCTCGCGCGTGCTTCCTGACCGGCACCGGACGCCCCGTAGTGCATCAGGGCGGTGGACCAGCCCGCGGCCACCGCCGAGGCCAACGCGACCGCAGCAGTCAGCCAGCTCACTCGAGCCCTCCTGATCCGATGGATGGGCGGGGCCGGTTGCAGACCGGCGGTCCCCACCGTAGGTCACACGATCGATAGCCGAGTCCCGGGCGCCTGACCCCGCCCGTAGCCGAGGAACCCCTCCCGGCCAGGACCGTGAAGATGCAGCACGTCGGGTGCGCCGACAGGCGGCGGAAAGACTGTGAGGATCGCCTTCGCAGCCTGATGGTGATGGGCTGTGGGTTGGTGACCGCG
>NZ_BAABKN010000026.1:0-142309 GCF_039543845.1 Nocardioides endophyticus
CATAACAAACTAATTCGTCGACTATGACACACTGTTGAGTTCTCAAACATCAGACGCACACCGAAGCAGGCCCTGGTGAGGGCCGCTGCCGGGGCAACCTGCAAAAACTTACCGGTTCCGATCCGCCCCGTCAACTTGCGGGCCGATCCTCACCTGCGCCGGGCGTGCGAGAACTCCGTCCAGTTGGCCTTGCGGCCCGAGGGGGAGTCGCTCACCGCGACGTGGAGAAACGTAGCAGCGCTCTGGTCAGAGTCCCAAATCGGGTCGGTTCGCACGCCTGAGCGGGGCTGCCGGACGGTAGGTGGAGACGCTTCGCTCCCCCGTGATCCAGTACCGCCACGGCCGATCCGGTGCCTGACGCAGGCCCACCCGCGGGCCGGTCGACACGTCGGTCGCCGGCTCGCGGAGGGTCACCGTGATCGGTCCGTTGACGAGGTCGGCGCCGTCATCCGAGAGCCGGATGTCGAGCGCACGGCACAGGCGCGCGGGCCCGCGGGCCAGGTCACGATCGGACGCCCCGGGTCGGCGCTGCCGGGCTACGTCGAGCCCGTCGGCGATCTCGCCGGCGCGCAGCAGGACCGCACTCGGGGTGCCCTCCGGGCCACAGACGACGTTGCAGCACACGTGCATGCCGTAGGTGAAGTAGCAGTACAGGTATCCGGGCGGCCCGAACATCACCGCAGTGCGCGCCGTCTGCCCGCGGAACGCGTGAGAGCCGGGGTCGTTGGCGCCGTCGTACGCCTCGACCTCGGTGATGCGTACGGCGACGTCGCCGTGGCGGAGTACGGCGCCCAGCAACCGGGGCGCGGCCTCGAGGACCGGCCCCGCCAGCACGTCGGGAAGCTCAGCCGAGCCGGGCACGGTGTGCATCGACGACGGCGGTCAGCTCGCCGAGCTGCTCGCGGACGCGGGCCGGGGCGGTGCCGCCACGACCCACCCGGGAGGCGACGGACCCTTCCACGGTGAGGACGTCGCGCACCGCCGGGGTCAGAGCCGGCGAGATGTCGGCGAACTGCTCGTCGGTGAGCTGGTCGAGCTCGATGTCGAGCTCCTCGCAGCGGCGTACGCAGGCGCCGGCCACCTCGTGGGCGACTCGGAACGGCACCCCCTCACGCACCAGCCACTCGGCGATGTCGGTGGCGAGCGAGAAGCCCTGGGGCGCGAGCTCGGTCAGCCGCGCGGTGTTGAAGGTCAACGTGGCGACCATGCCGGTGAAGGCGGGAAGCAGCACCTCGAGGGTGTCGACGGAGTCGAACACCGGCTCCTTGTCCTCCTGCAGGTCCCGGTTGTATGCCAGCGGGAGCGCCTTGAGCGTCGCCAGGAGGCCAGAGAGGTTGCCGATCAGGCGCCCGGCCTTGCCGCGAGCGAGCTCGGCGATGTCCGGGTTCTTCTTCTGCGGCATGATGCTCGACCCCGTCGACCAGGAGTCGTGCAGCGTCACGAAGCCGAACTCGCGGGTCGACCAGAGGATGACCTCCTCGGCGATCCGGCTGACGTCGACCCCGATCTGAGCCGTGACGTAGGCGAACTCGGCCACGAAGTCGCGGGAGGCGGTGCCGTCGATCGAGTTGGCCGTCGAGCCCGTGAAGCCGAGCTCGGCCGCCACACCTTCGGGGTCGAGACCGAGGCTGGATCCGGCCAGTGCACCTGAGCCGTACGGCGAGTCAGCGGCCACCCGGGCATCCCAGTCGCGCAGCCGGTCGACGTCGCGCAGCAGCGGCCAGGCGTGCGCCAGCAGGTGGTGTGAGAGCAGCACCGGCTGCGCGTGCTGCAGGTGCGTGCGGCCCGGCATCACGACATCGAGATGGTCACGCGCCTGCACGGTGAGGGCGTCGACCAGGTCGAGGACCTGGTCGGCGATCTCGGCGGCGTGGTCACGCAGGAAGACCTTGAAGAGCGTGGCGATCTGGTCGTTGCGGCTGCGTCCGGCGCGGAGGCGACCACCGACGTCGGTGCCCACCTCGTCGACGAGCAGCCGCTCGAGAGCACCGTGGACGTCCTCGTCGGACGGGTCGGGCAGGAGGTCGCCGGCGGCGTACCGCTCCCCCAGCACGTCGAGGCCGCGCAGCAGCTCGGCGTGGTCGCCATCGGTCAGCAGGCCGGCGCGGTGCAGCGCGTTGGCGTGCGCACGCGATCCGGCGAGGTCGTACGGCGTGAGCCGCCAGTCGAAGTGCGTCGAGCGGGAGAGCGCGTCGAGCTCGGGCGAAGGACCGCCAGCGAAGCGGCCGCCCCACAGCTTGCCGGTGTTGGTGGTGCTCACGGTCGTCCTCTCACGGCACGGATGGCGCTGGTCATGATGTCAGGGAGTCCCCGCCACAGCGGGACGGGCGGGGGTGCGGCACGAGCAGGAGCAGACTCCTGTCGACGTCCGCGACCGGGAGAACCCGCGCGGCGCTGCGTGGGAGGCGGACCATCAGTCGGTGCCGGACTCCATGGCGGCGTAGTCGAGAGCCTCGTCCTCGCCGGCCTCCTGCTCGGCGGCCGGGTTGCGCGCGATGCGGTCGGCTCCGCCGGCCTCGATCTCGCCGAAGAGGGTGCCGTTCTCGACGAGCACCTGGCCCTGGTCGAGCGGCTGCGCGGCGTACAGCTCGAGCTTGGCGCGCGAGTCGGCGATGTCGAGGTTGCGCATCGTGAGCTGGCCGATCCGGTCGTTGGGACCGAACGCGGCGTTGTCGGTGCGCTCCATCGAGAGCTTGTCGGGGTGGTAGGAGAAGTTCGCGCCGTCGGTGCGCAGGACCGTGTAGTCCTCGCCCCGGCGCAGCCGCAGCGTCACCTCGCCGGTGACCAGCGAGGCGATCCAGCGCTGGATGGACTCGCGGATCATCAGCGCCTGCGGGTCGAGCCAGCGGCCCTCGTAGAGCAGCCGGCCGAGCTGGCGGCCCTGCGCGTGGTAGTTGGCGATCGTGTCCTCGTTGTGGATCGCGTTGAGGAGGCGTTCGTACGACGTCCACAGCAGCGCCATGGCAGGCGCCTCGTAGATGCCCCGGGACTTGGCCTCGATGATCCGGTTCTCGATCTGGTCGGACATGCCGAGGCCGTGGCGGCCACCGATCACGTTGGCCTCGTGGACGAGGGCGACCGGGTCGTCGTACCGGACGCCGTTGATGGCGACGGGACGGCCCTGCTCGAAGCGGATCGTGACGTCCTCGGTGTCGATGACGACGTTGGGGTCCCAGAACTTCACGCCCATGATCGGCTCGACGGTCTCGAGCGAGACGTCAAGGTGCTCCAGGGTCTTGGCCTCGTGGGTGGCGCCCCAGATGTTGGCGTCGGTGGAGTAGGCCTTCTCCTGGCTGTCCCGGTAGGGCAGGTTGTTGTCGACGAGCCACTGGCTCATCTCGTGCCGGCCACCGAGCTCGGTGACGAAGTCGGCGTCGAGCCAGGGCTTGTAGATGCGCAGGTCGGGGTTGGCGAGCAGGCCGTAGCGGTAGAAGCGCTCGATGTCGTTGCCCTTGAACGTCGAGCCGTCGCCCCAGATGTCCACGCCGTCCTCGTGCATCGCGCGGACCAGCATGGTGCCGGTGACCGCCCGGCCGAGCGGGGTGGTGTTGAAGTAGGTGCGCGCTCCGGAGCGGATGTGGAACGCGCCGCAGGCGATCGCGGCCAGGCCCTCCTCGACCAGCGGGAGGCGACAGTCGACCGCGCGGGCGATCTCCGCGCCGTACTGCACCGCACGGTCGGGTACGCCGCTGATGTCGGGCTCGTCGTACTGCCCGATGTCGGCGGTGTAGGTGCAGGGGATGGCGCCCTTGGCGCGCATCCAGGCCACGGCGACCGACGTGTCGAGCCCTCCCGAGAACGCGATGCCGACGCGTTCGCCGACGGGGAGGGAGGTCAGGACCTTGCTCACGGAGTTTCTTCCTTCTGGTGGTGGGTGTCGGCGAGGGCCAGGAACCGGTGGGCGAGCGCGTCGCCGCCGCTCGGGTCACGGCCGATCACGAGGACGGTGTCGTCGCCGGCGATGGTGCCGAGGATCTCGGGGAACTCTGCCTTGTCGAAGGCGGAGGCCAGGAACTGGGCGGCGCCGGGAGGGGTGCGCAGCACGACCAGGTTGGCGCTGGCGTCGGCGCTGACGAGGAGCTCGCCGCACAGCCTGGCCAGCCGGGTCGCGGCGGCGGCGGTCTCCCCCGGCGCCGCGGGTCGTCGGTCGCCGCCCTCGGCGGGTACGGCGTAGACGAGCGCGCCGGACGGCGTACGGACCTTGACGGCGTCGAGCTCGACGAGGTCGCGCGACAACGTGGCCTGGGTGACCCGCAGGCCGCTCTCGGCCAGCAGCTCGGCGAGCTCACCCTGCGAGCGCACCTCGTGCTGGGTGACGATCTCGACGATGAGCTGGTGGCGCGCGTTCTTGGTCGTCGGCCGGAGGGCGGTGTTCATCGGTGCGCCTCGGCGAGGAAGGTCATGATTGCCTTCTGCGCGTGCCGGCGGTTCTCGGCCTCGTCCCAGACCACGCTCTGCGGACCGTCGAGCACGTCGGCGTCGATCTCCTTGCCGCGGTAGGCGGGCAGGCAGTGCATCGCGATGGCGTCGGGCTTCGCGCGCTCGAAGAGCGAGCTGGTGAGCGAGTACGGCGCGAACACCCCCGCGCGTGCGGCGGCCTCGTCCTC
This sequence comes from Nocardioides endophyticus, assembly GCF_039543845.1. Lineage (NCBI taxonomy): Bacteria > Bacillati > Actinomycetota > Actinomycetes > Propionibacteriales > Nocardioidaceae > Nocardioides > Nocardioides endophyticus. The sequence continues at coordinate 4,608 of NZ_BAABKN010000026.1, forward strand.
CTTGCCCATCGAGATCCAGGTGTCGGTGACGACGACGTCGGCGCCGGTCACCGCGGCGATCGGGTCGGGCTCCAGGACCGCGGAGCCGCCGGTGGTCTCGGCCATGGCTCCTGCGCGCTCGACCATCGCGAGGTCCGGCGCGTAGCCCTCGGGCGAGCTGACCCGCACGTGCATCCCGGCGATGGCGCCGGCGAGCAGCCAGGAGTTGCCCATGTTGCAGGCACCGTCGCCGACGAACGCGACGGTGAGTCCGGCCAGCTGCTGCTTGTGCTCCTGGATCGTCAGCAGGTCGGCGAGCAGCTGGCAGGGGTGGAAGTCGTCGGTGAGCGCGTTGATCACCGGGACACCGGAGTGCTCGGCCATCTCCTCGAGGTTGCTCTGCGCGTAGGTGCGCCACACGATCATCGACGACTGGCGCCCGAGGACCCGAGCGACGTCGTGCACCGACTCGCGCACGCCGATGCCGGCGAGCGCACCGTCCACCAGCATCGGGAAGCCACCGAGCTCGGCGATGCCGGCGGCGAACGACGACTGGGTGCGCAGCGTCTGCTTGTCGAAGATCATCGCGACGGTGCGCGGGCCGGCGAGCGGCTTCGCGTCGTACGGCGCGTGCTTGAGCTCGGCCGCTAGGGCGAGGACGCGCGCCTGCTCGGCGGGGCTCAGGTCGTCATCCGCCAGGAAGTGCCTCACGACTGTGCTCCCATCGCCTCGTCGAGGATCGCCGGCCAGGCGGCTAGGAACGCGTCGACGTCGTCGGCCGTGATCACGAGCGGCGGCACGAGCCGGATCCGTTTCGGGGTCGGGTTGTTGACGATGAAGCCCGCCCCCTGCGCGGCCGCCGCAACGTCGGCCGACGCGTCCGCGGACAGGTCGAGCCCGACGAAGAGCCCGGCACCGCGCACCTCGGCCACCCGCGGATCGGCGGCCAGTCCGTCGCGCAGCTTCTGGCCCAGGACGGTCACGTGCTCGAGCAGCTCCTCGTCCTCGATGGTGCGGATGACGGCGAGCGCGGCCGCGCAGGCGACCGGGTTGCCGCCGAACGTGGTGCCGTGGTTGCCGGGCTGCAGGAGGGACCCCGCGTCGCCGAGGCCGATGCAGGCGCCGATCGGGAAGCCGCCGCCGAGTCCCTTGGCGACGGTGACGATGTCGGGGCGGACGTCGGCGTCGTGGGCGAACCACTCACCGGTCCGACCCATGCCGGACTGGATCTCGTCGAGCCACAGCAGCGCGCCGTGCTCGTCGGCGATCGTGCGGGCGGCGGCCAGGTAGCCGTCGGGAGGTACGACGACGCCGGCCTCGCCCTGGATGGGCTCGACCAGGATCGCGGCGGTCCGGTCGGTGACGGCGGCGGCGAGCGCGTCGGCGTCGCCGTACGGGACGAAGGTGACGTCGCCCGGCAGCGGCTCGAACGGCTTGCGGTAGGCCTCCTTGGACGTCAGCGCGAGCGCACCCATGGTGCGGCCGTGGAAGCTGCCCTCCGCCACCACGATCTGGGTGCGGCCGGTGCGCCGGGTCAGCTTGAACGCGGCCTCGTTGGCCTCAGTGCCGGAGTTGGTGAAGAAGACCTTGCCCTCCCCCGGCTGCCTGCCGAGAAGAGCGAGCAGCTTCTCGGCCAGCTCGACCTGCGGGGCGCTGGTGAAGAGGTTGGAGATGTGCCCGAGCGTGCCGAGCTGGTTCGTCACCGCCTCCACCAGGGCCGGGTGGCCGTGGCCGAGTGCGTTGACGGCGACGCCGCCGAGGAGGTCGACGTACTCGTTGCCGTCGACGTCCCAGACGTGGGCGCCCTCACCGCGGGCTAGGACGAGCTTCGGCGGGCCGAAGGTGTTCATCAGGCTGGCGGCGTACCGCTGTGCGTAGCTCGAGTCGTTCACTGCGTCGTTCACTGCGAGTCCCTCGCCTTCCGGGTCTTGGTCTCGACGCCGGGCAACACCTGGGTGCCGACGCCTTCGTTGGTGAAGAGCTCGAGGAGTACGGCGTGCGGCTCACGCCCGTCGACGACGGTGGCTCGCGGTACGCCGCCCTGCACGGCCAGGAGGCAGGCACCCATCTTGGGCACCATGCCGCTGGCGAGGGTCGGGATGATCTCGGCGAGCTCCTCGGGGCTGATCTCGCCGATCACGTCGTCTGAGTTGGGCCAGTCCAGGTAGAGGCCCTCGACGTCGGTGAGCACGAGCAGCTTCTCGGCCTCGAGCGCGACCGCGAGCGACGCGGCGGCGGAGTCGGCGTTGACGTTGTGGATCACTCCGTTGACGTCGGGTGCGACGCTGGAGACCACCGGGATCCGGCCAGCCTCGATCAGGTCGAGGACCGACTCGGGTCGCACGCGTGCGACCTCTCCGACGAGGCCGAGATCGACCTCCTCGCCGTCGACGATCGTGCTCGCCGGCTCAGCGGTGAAGAGCCCGGCGTCCTCGCCGGAGCAGCCGACCGCGAGCGGCCCGTGCTCGTTGATCAGGCCGACGAGCTCGCGCTGCACCTGGCCGACGAGGACCATCCGGACGACGTCCATGGCCTCGGGCGTGGTGACCCGGAGGCCACCGCGGAACTCGGACTCGATGCCGAGCTTGTCGAGCATGGTCGAGATCTGGGGACCGCCTCCGTGCACGACCACGGGCTTGAAGCCGGCAAACCGCAGGAAGGCGATGTCCTCGGCGAACGCGCGCTTGAGCGTGTCGTCGGTCATGGCGTTGCCGCCGTACTTCACCACCACGATCTTGCCGTGGTAGCGCTTGAGCCACGGCAGCGCGGCCGCAAGGGTGCGCGCCTTGGCCTGGTCGGGCTTGCTGGTGTCGAACTGGCCGGAGCTGGAGTCGTTCATGAGGAGTACGCGCTGTTCTCGTGGACGTAGGCGTGGGTCAGGTCGTTGGTCCAGACGGTCGCCCGTTCGGAACCGGCCTTCAGGTCGATGGTCACGCTGACCTCGCGCGGCTTGAGGTCGACGGTCTCGGGGTCGGCGTGCGGCGTGGACTGCTTGCAGACCCAGACTCCGTTCATCGCGACGTCGAGGTCGGCCGGGTCGAAGGCGGCCTGCGTCGTACCGATGCTGGCGAGGACGCGGCCCCAGTTGGGGTCGTTGCCGAAGACAGCGGCCTTGAAGAGGTTGGAGCGCGCCACGCTGCGACCGACCTCGACCGCCTCGTCCTCGGAGGCCGCGTTGAGCACGGTGATCGCGATCTCGTGGTCGGCACCCTCGGCATCGCGGAGCAGCTGCATCGCGAGGTCGGTGCAGGCCTGGGTGAGCGCCTCGGTGAAGTCCGGCAGCGACGGGGTGATCCCGCTGGCACCGCTCGCGAGCACGGTCACCGTGTCGTTGGTCGACATGCAGCCGTCGGAGTCGAGCCGGTCGAAGCTGACCCGGGTGGCCGCACGCAGCGCGACGTCGAGGTCGGGGGCCGGCACGACGGCGTCCGTGGTGAGGACGACCAGCATCGTGGCGAGCTGGGGCGCCAGCATGCCCGCACCCTTGGCCATCCCGCCGATGGACCAGCCGGCACCCTCGACGACGACCTGCTTGCTGACCGAGTCGGTGGTCATGATCGCCTCGGCCGCCTGCTGCCCGCCGTCAGCCGCCAGGGCGTCGTACGCCGCGGTCGCGCCGGCGACGACCTGCTCGCGGTCGTTGGTGAGGCCGATCAGGCCGGTCGAGCAGACGACCACGTCGAGCGCGCCGATGCCGAGCTTGCCGGCGACGGTCTCGGCGACCGCGTGCGTGGTCTGGAAGCCCTCCGGGCCGGTATAGCAGTTGGCGCCACCGGAGTTCAGGAAGACCGCGCGGACGGTGCCGTCCTTGACGACCTCCTGGCTCCAGAGGACCGGATTGGCCTTGCAGCGGTTGGCGGTGAAGACGCTGGCGGAGTCGAAGGTCGGGCCGTCGTTGACGACAAGCGCGACGTCCTTGGCTCCGGTGGACTTGAGGCCGGCGGCGACGCCGGCGGCCCGGAAGCCTGCGGGGGTGGTGATGGTCATTCGGGCCCCCCGCAGAAGTGTGGGATGGAGGAGCGAAGCGGGGGAATCCCGCAGTTTTGTGGGGTGAAGTTCATGGGGCGATTCCTACTGTCGTGAGGCCCAGGCCTTCGTCGAGGCCGAGCGCGAGGTTCATGCACTGGACGGCAGCGCCGGCGGTGCCCTTGGACAGGTTGTCCACGGCACCGACGGCGATCATTCGTCGTGCGTCCTCGTCGACCGTGACCTGCAGGTGCACCGCGTTGGAGCCGGTCACCGACTTGGTCTGCGGCCACTGGCCCTGCGGGAGCAGGTGGATGAACGGCTCGTCGGCGTACGCCTTGGCGTAGACGTCGTACACCTCTTCGGCGGTCACTCCCCCGGTGAGCTTCGCGGAACAGGTCGCCAGGATGCCCCTCGACATCGGGACGAGCAGCGGGGTGAAGCTGACCGAGACGGTGCCGTCGGTCAGCTTCGACAGGTTCTGGGTGATCTCGGGCGTGTGCCGGTGGACGCCGCCGACGCCGTACGCGCTGGCGTTGCCCATGATCTCGCTGCCGAGCAGGTGGGGCTTCGCGGCCTTGCCCGCCCCGCTGGTGCCGGACGCGGCGACGACGGTGACGTCGGGCTCGACGATGCCGGCAGCGACTGCCGGGGCCAGCGAGAGGCTGGAGATGGTCGGGTAGCAGCCAGGCACGGCGACCCGGGTCGCGCCACGCAGCACCTCGCGCTGGCCGGGGAGCTCGGGCAGGCCGTAGGGCCAGGTGCCAGCGTGCTGACCGCCGTAGAACTTCTCCCACGCGGCGGAGTCGGCGAGCCGGAAGTCGGCCCCGCAGTCGATGACCACGGTGTCGTCGCCCAGCTGGGCTGCGACAGCGCCGGACTGGCCGTGGGGCAGGGCGAGGAAGACCACGTCGTGCCCGGACAGGGTTTCGATGCTGGTCTCCTCGAGCACCCTGTCGGCCAGGGGCACCAGGTGTGGCTGCAGCGCACCGAGCGGCTGACCGGCGTTGGAGGCACCGGTGAGCGCACCGATCTCAACGTCGGGGTGGCCCAGCAGGAGGCGCAGCAGCTCGCCCCCGGCGTACCCACTGGCTCCGGCGACAGCAACGCGCTTCCTCGTCATATGCATGACTATACACAGTATTGCATGTTCATTTGCACGGGGTCGCTTTTTACCCGGATGCGCGGTGTCGGTCCTGATGGCTACGTTGCTCATCATGGCGAGGCTCGCGTTCGACGACTACCTGGGGCACATCGAGAGCGACTCCGCGCGGTTCCGCGCGGTGCTGGCGGACTGCGATCCCGAGGCGCGGGTCCCCGGGTGCCCCGACTGGACGGCAGCCGACCTGCTGTGGCACCTCGCCCGGGTGCAGTGGTTCTGGGCCACCACGATCCGCAACCGCCCGGCGGCGCCGGAGGGCGACGATGACGACGATGACGACGAGGTCGCCGGGCCGGAACGCCCCACGTCGTACGACGGGCTGCTGGCGGCGTACGACGAGTACTCCGCGTCGCTGGTCCGCGAGCTGCGGGCGGCGGACCCGACGGAGCCCGCGTGGAGCTGGTCCGCCGAGCAGACCGTGGGCTTCACCTACCGCAGGCAGGCGCACGAGGCGCTGATCCACCGCTTGGACGCGGAGCAGACCGCGGGCCACGAGACCCCGCTCGACCCGGCGCTGGCGGCGGACGGCGTGGACGAGGTCCTCGACGTCATGTTCGGGGGCGCACCGGAGTGGGGCGAGTTCGCGCCGCTCCCCCACTACGTGCGGGTCGACATCACCGACCGCGAGGAGTCCCTGTGGGTCCAGATCGGCCGCTTCACCGGCACCGATCCCGACGGGCAGCACCACGATCTCGAGGACATCCGGGTGGTCCCGGCCCCCGGCGCCGAGCCGGACGCCGTGGTGAGCGGCACCGCGCCTGCGCTCGACGCGTGGCTGTGGCGGCGCAGCGACGACAGTGACGTCCGGGTCGCCGGTGACCTGGGCGTCTACGACAGGTTCCGGTTGGCCGTGAACCAGCCGATCACCTGACGAAACCGGTGAAACCGGTCTGAAGGCGGCACGAAACCGGGTCGCCGCAGTATTCGTGGCATGACACCAGCACCTGACACCGACCTGGCCGTCGCGGCCTCCGGGCTCGTCAAGACGTTCGCCGACTTCCGCGCGGTCGACGGGATCGACCTCGAGGTCCGCCGCGGCGAGGTCTTCGGCGTGCTCGGCCCGAACGGCGCCGGCAAGACCACGACCCTCAAGATGCTCGCCACCCTGCTGCCGATGGACGGCGGCGAGGCCAGCATCTTCGGTGTCGACGTCCGTCGACACCCCCACATGATCCGCCAGCTCGTCGGCGTGACCGGGCAGTACGCCTCGGTCGACGAGAACCTCACCGGCTCGGAGAACCTCTGGCTCTTCGGCCGTCTGCAGGGCCTGTCCTCCTCGAGGTCGAAGGCGACCGCCGCCGACCTCCTGGAGCGGTTCGGCCTGACCGAGGCCCGCGACAAGCAGATCTCCACCTTCTCCGGCGGCATGCGCCGCAGGCTCGACCTCGCGGCCAGCCTGATCTCGCAGCCGCCGCTGATCTTCCTCGACGAGCCGACCACCGGCCTCGACCCCCGCACTCGCGGCCAGATGTGGGAGACCATCCGAGAGCTGATCCGCGAAGGCAGCACCGTGCTGTTGACGACCCAGTACCTCGACGAGGCCGACCAGCTCGCCGACCGGATCGCGGTCATCGACCGCGGCATCAAGGTCGCCGAGGGCACCCCCGACGAGCTGAAGACGTCGGTCGGCAGCTCCACGCTGCAGCTGCGGATGTCCGACCCGGGCGAGACCGACGGTGCCGTCGACGTCGTACGCCGGGTGCTCGGCGAGGAGCCCGTCCTCACTCCCGAGTCGGGTGGCATGAACGCCGCCCTCACCGACGCCAACCAGGCCGCCGACGTCCTCATCGCGCTGCGCCAGTCCGGCCTCTCGATCGCGTCCGCGACCGTCCAGAAGCCCACTCTCGACGAGGTGTTCATGGCCATCACCGGCCACGGCGCCGAGAACGAGACCCACGAGCCCCAGATGGAGGCTGTCCGATGAGCACCACCCTCCTTGCCGAGCACGAGACCACCGAGGTGCTCGACCGCACCATCGTCACCCGACCGTCGTTCCGCGACACCCTCGACCAGAGCCTCGCGATGGCGTGGCGCGCGCTCAAGAAGATGCGTCGCAACCCTGAGCAGTGGTTCGACGTCACGATCCAGCCCCTGCTCTTAACGGCGATGTTCGCCTACATCTTCGGCGGCGCGATCTCCGGCAGCGTCGAGGACTACCTGCCGATCGTGATCACCGGCATCCTCGCGCAGACCGCGCTCACCGCCTGCATGGCGACCGGCATCCAGCTCCGCGAGGACATGGACAAGGGCGTCTTCGACCGGTTCAAGTCTCTGCCGATCGCCCGGATCGCCCCTCTCGTCGGGCCGGCCATCGCGGACCTGCTCCGCTACGCCACCGCGGCGACCCTGACCATCCTGACCGGACTGCTGATGGGCTACCGGCCCGGCGGTGGCTTCCTCGGCGTACTCGCCGGCTGGACGCTGACCATCGTCGCCGGCTGGTCGCTCGCCTGGATCTTCACCTACCTCGGCACCCGCGCGCGCAGCGCCCAGGCCGTCCAGGGCATCTCGATGGTGATCATGTTTCCGCTGACGTTCCTCTCGAACGCCTTCGTGCCTGCGGAGACCCTGCCGAACTGGCTCGAGGCCTTCGTCAAGGTCAACCCGGTCTCGCTGGTCATCTCCGCCGTACGCGACCTGATGAACGACGGGGCCCTCACCGCCAACGTCGGTTGGGCGCTGCTCGGGTGCGCGATCGTGGTCGCGATCTTCCTGCCGCTCTCCGTGCGGAGCTACTCGCGCAAGATGTGAGACGGCCAGCCAGATTGACCAAGCGACGCGACTGAGGAACGAAGTCGCACGAGCGCGTCGAAGTCCGGTGAGCCGAGAAGGAGCGGTGGTTTCGAGACGGGCCTGGCGGGGTGGATTCAACCGGTGAGTGCAACGCCGGGTGGGTTGTCGTTGTTGGAGAGTAGTTGGTCGAGGGCTTCGGCAGGGGTGCGCCAGGCGAGGCGTTTGCGGGGTCGGTTGTTCATCTCGAGGGCGACTTGCTGGAGGTAGCCGGGGCCCCAGAAGGACAGGTCGGTGCCTTTGGGGAAGTACTGGCGTAGCAGGCCGTTGGTGTTCTCGTTGCTGCCTCGCTGCCAGGGTGAGGCGGGGTCGGCGAAGTAGATATCCAGGCCGGTGGCGGCTGCGATCTGGGCGTGGTTGGCCATCTCGCTGCCGCGGTCCCAGGTCAGGGTCTGACGCAAGGTGTCGGGCAGGGTGGCCATGTATTCGCAGATCGCGGTCTGCATGGTGATGGCGGTGTGGTCTGTGGGCAGATGCAGCAGCCCGAGGAATCCGGTGGCGCGCTCGACCAGGGTGCCGATCGCGGAGGCGTTGACGGCGCCCATGATCAGGTCACCTTCCCAGTGACCGGGCACGGCGCGGTCCTCGGCCTCGGCCGGGCGTTCGCTGATCGAGATGACGTTGCGCAGCGCGCCGCCGCCGGTGCGGGCGGCGCGGTCACGTGCCTGGGCGCGTGGTCGGCGCAGCGCCCGTCCGGTGCGTAGATGCCCGGCCAGGTCCCTGCGGAGCGCGCCACGGCCCTGGACGTAGATTGAGGTGTAGATCGTCTCGTGGGACACGCGCATCTCCGGGTCGTGGGGAAAGTCCAGTGGCAGCCGGTTCGCGATCTGCTCAGGGCTCTCATTGTGCTCAAGGCGCCGTTCGACCTCGTCGCGTAGCCGGGTACATACCGCGAGCTTGACCTGCTTCGCGTGACCCTGCCGGGCCCGGTCGTCAGCCATCTTCTGAGCCGTCGTCGCCCGATACTGGGTGCCGCTGCTGTTGCGGCGCAGCTCGCGGCTGACCGTGGACTTGTGCAACCCGATCTCCTCGGCGATCTCGCTCAGCGTGCGCCCCAAGCGGTTCAGGTGGGCGATGTCCTCCCGATCAGCCGCGCTGAGGCGCCGACCGTGTGAACACGAGGAGGCAGGAGGGGACTCTCGGATCTGACGGGCCGGCATCACACCACCAGATGCTGCAAACCATCGATACGCCACCGGCCGGGACACGCCGACAGCGACCGCAGCACTCTCGGTGGATAACCCGGCCGCAACCTGCCGCCAAAACGCCTTCTGGACCTCACGCGGCCAAGGAGGACGAGCCATCAGCACACCTCGCTCAGATCAAGGCGTTGCACTCACCCCTGAACTCAAGCAGCCCTCCTCAACCAACGTCTGAACGGGCCTGGCGGCCCTCCTCAACCACCGCTGTCAGCGCAGCGCGAGGAGCAGGTCGCGCACGTGCTCGCGCAGGTCGGGCCCCAACTGGTCGCCGATCTCGGCGCGGACCCGGGCGACCTCACCGGGGAGCGCCGCCTCGGCGAGGGCGAGCGCGGGCTCCCAGCTCAGGCTGGGCAGCAGCCGGTTGTAGCCGAACGCGTCGGCGCAGACGAGCAGGCGTACGGCGCGGGCGAGGTCGACCGGCGTTGTGGCCGTGACGAGCTCCCACTCGGCCAGCGTGAACACCAGCGCTCCGACGACCGGGTAGTCGAGGAACCCCATCTTCGCGCCGAGCGCTCCTGGCGCCTTGACGAGCAGGTCAGCCCGCAACCGGGCGCCGTCCTCGAGCTGTCCGTGCCGGATGTGTGCCGACAGCGCCGCCGCCTCGGGGAACAACACCCACGGCTCGTAGTCCAACGCCACGTTGACGTTCGGGAGCGGTCGGTTGGTCAGGACCTCGACCGCCCGGCGGTAGCCGAGCAGCCCCTCCTCGATCCGGCCCATCGCCAGGTCGAGCTCGGGACGGCCGCACTGCACGATGATCGACGACCCGAAGACGCCGCCTCCGCCGTCGTCCTCGGCGATCTCGTCGAAGATCCGGCCGGCCTCGGCGTACCGGCCATCCGCCATCGCCGACATCGCGAGCACCGCCTTGAGCTGGGCGACGTCCTCGGTCGCCCCGAGCGCCTCCATCGCGGGGATCGCCGCGACGGCGAACCCGAGCGCTTCGTCGAGGTGGCCGACCTGCATCTTCAACCCGGCCAGCTGCGATCTCACCAGCGCGCCGGTCCACGGGCCGTCCCGGTCGTCCACGAGCGAGAGCGAGCGCTCTGCACGGACCCGTGCCTCGTCGAGGTCGCCGAGGTTCTCGTAGAACTGGCTGGCCCACTGCAGCGCCAGCTGACGAATCCGCGGCTGGGGGTGGTGGCACAGCCGGTCGAGAGCGTCGGCATCGCCATCGGTCATCCCGAACCGGGCGGTCAGGAGCACCATCGTCTGGGCTTCAGATCGGGTGCTGCCGTCGCCGGGCGGCAGGCTCTCGAGACGCGCGAGCGCCCGGTCGGTGCCGTACTCGGAGAAGATCATCGAGTTGAACGCGATCGCGGAGAGGGTCGAGCGCAGTGCCGGCACCAGGTCGTCGGTCACGTCAGCGTCGGCGACGACCTCCTCGACCTCGTGGGCGAGCGTCACGACCTTCAGGTGGCTGCCCTCGACGGTCCAGAAGTCCGAGAGGCAGGCCATCAGGGGGATCACGGCCGCTGCATCTCCCGCACACAGGCAGCGACGGAGCAGGTCGACGAGGTTACCCTCCTCGATCCGGATGGCGGTCATCGTCTCGATCTGCCGCGGACCGAACAGCTCGTCCGAGGCGCGGCGGCAGAAGTCGATGCCCCATGCCCGCAGCCGATGCCGGGTGCCCTCGTCGTCCCCGGCGTCGACGAGCTGCATCTGGCCGAACTCCCGGACCGTCTCGAGCAGACGGTAGCGCAGGTCTCCCCCGCCTTCGTGCACGGTCACGAGTGACTGCTCCACCAGGCTGGAGATCGCCGCGAGCGCGTCGCCGTCGACCACGGCATCGGCGCCTGCGAGCGAGAAGCCGTCGCGGAAGATCGACAGGCGGCGCAGAGCGATGCGCTGCTCCTCGTCGAGCAGGTTCCAGCTCCAGTCGATGACCGCGATCAGGGTCTGGTGGCGCTCCGGCGCCTCGCGGGAGCCGCCGCGCAGCAGCGCGAACCGGTTCTCCAGGCGTCGCTCGATCTCGGCGACCGACATCGCACGGACCTTGGCGGCGGCCAGCTCGACGGCCAGCGGGAGGCCGTCGAGGCGCGCGACCAGGGACCGCACCTCGTCGAGGTCGAGGCGTACGCCGGGCCGCGCGGCGGTCGCGCGCTCGCGGAACAGCTCGACGGCGTCGTCGAGGCCGAGCTGAGGCAGCTGGTAGACCCGCTCGGCCGCGATCCCGAGCGGGGCCCGGGTCGTCGTGAGGACCCGGAGTGCCGGCGTCCGGGTGACCAGCACCTGCACCAGGTCGGCGACCGCCTCGACGAGGTGCTCGCAGTTGTCCAGGATGAGGAGTGCCGGCACGGTGCCGATCTGGTCGATGATGCGGCTCAAGAGATCGGTACGGCGCGCGCCTCCGGTCAGCTTGCCGGCGAGCGACTCCCGGACGCCGAGCACGTCGCCGACCTCGACGACCACGCCGTCTGGCGAGGTCACGCCGGCGAGTTCGACGAAGTGCACGACCGGCTGCTCCGCGAGCCGGCCCATCAGGTGCGCGAGCCGGGTCTTGCCCAAGCCGCCAGGGCCGACGATCGAGGTGACCCGGGAGGTGCGGATCGTCTGGGCCAGGGCGACGACGTCCTCGTCGCGGCCGATCAGTCGGGACGCCTCGTAGAGCAACCCCTCGCGGACCGGGCTGTCGCGGACCAGCAGCTCGGCGTACAGCGCCTGGAGCTCGGGTGACGGGTCGATGCCGAGGCGGTCGACGAGCCGCTCACGGATGCGCTCGTAGCGTTGGAGCGCCGCCGGCACCCCGCGCACCGCAGCCTCGCTGCGCAGCAGCGCGACCAGCGTCGCGTCGGCGTCGCCGCCCTCCTCGAGAAGCGGCAGCGCCTCGGCGTGTCGGCCCAGCGCGGACAGCGCCCGACCGGCGATCGACCGGGTCGCCGTCAGCAGCCCGCGGGCCTGGTGGCGGAGCCGACCGAGCTCGCCCTCGTCATCGTCCTCGACGGTGAGCCCGAGCAGCGGCTCGGCCGCCGCCAGCGCGGCCGGCCAGTCCCCGGCCGATTCGGCGCTCCGGGCACCGTCGTGACCGCGCACCACGCGAGCCAGATCGGTGTCGGTGACGCCGAGGCGGTAGCCGTGCGGGGTCCGCACGACTGCCTCGGCGCTGGTGGCCGTCCGGGCCCGCGAGACCACGACCTGGAGCGCCTTGGTCGGATTCGCGGGCTCGTCGTCGCCCCAGATCTCGTCGATCAGACGGCCCTCGCTCACCCCTTCGTCGGGGCTGGCGGCGAGCGAAGCGAACAGCGCCTGGGTGCGCTCACCGGCCACCGGTACGCCGTACCAGCGGACGTCGGAGAGCAGCGTCAGCGCCGGTGTCGTGCCGGCGCTGTCGTCAGCTCCGCTGGACGGCACCGGTCCGCTCGGCGGCGAGCGCGACGGCTGCGTCGCGCGCGGCCGTCGTCTCCTCCTCAGTGAGGGTGCGGTCCGGCGCCCGGAAGCGCAGCGCGAACGCGAGCGACTTGCGCCCCTCGCCGACCTGGTCGCCCGTGAACACGTCGAAGAGCCGGATCGACTCGAGCAGGTCACCGGCTCCCTCGCGCAGCGCGGCCTCGACGTCGGCCGTGGTGACGACGGCGTCGACCACGAGCGCGACGTCCTCCTTCGCCTGGGGGTACGTCGAGAACTCGGGTCCGGGCGTGACGTCGCGGGCGTGCCGCATCAGGAAGTCGAGGTCGATCTCGACGGCGGCGCTTCGGGCGGGCAGACCGAAGGCCTGGCAGACCTTGGGGTGCAGCTCGCCGGCGTGGCCGAACTCGACGCCATCGACGAGTACCTGGGCGCAGCGACCCGGGTGCCACGGTGCGCGGGCGGTGGAGACGACCTCGACCTCGACGCCGAGCTCGGTGGCGAGGCGTCGCACGATGCTGATCGCGTCGGCCCAGCCGGCCTCACGGCCGGCGCCCCACCAGCCGGCGCGCTCCCGCTCACCGGCGAGGACCACGGCGAGGTGGAGCGGCTGCTCGGGCAGTGCGTCGAGCAGCTTGGCCAGCTCGTCGTCGCTCGGCCGCCAGTCGACGCCGTAGATCGGCGCAGGCCCGCGGTCAATAGGGAAGGCGACCGTGCCGGTCTCGAAGAGAGACACTCCGGCGGCGCCCCGACCGACGTTGCGAGCCGCAGCCTTGAGCAGGCCGGGCAGCAGCGTCGTGGTGTACGACGGCTCCTCGCTGGAGAGCGGGTTGGCCAGCCGTACCGTCTTGCGCAGCACGTCGTCGGCGGGCAGCCCGAGCGCGTCGAAGGCGGCGTCGCCGACGAACGGGAAGCTGATGACCTCGACGCAACCGGCCCCGGCCAGGGTGCGGCCGATCCGGCGACGCAGGCGCTGCTCGCGGGTCAGCCCGCGACCGGCGGCCTCGCGCGGCAGCACCGACGGGACCTGGTCGTAGCCGACGATCCGGGCGACCTCCTCGACCAGGTCGAAGGGGTCGCTCAGGTCCGGGCGCCACGGCGGCGGCGTCGCCGTCAGCGTGGTGTCCTGCTTGTCCAGCACGCAGCCGATCGCCTCGAGGTTGGCGACCGTGGTGGCCGCGTCGATCGGCATGCCGGTCACCCGGGCCGGCAGGTCGTAGGCCATCTCGATCGGTGCCTGCTGCGGCGGGATGCCGACGACCGTCACACCGGCGTCGGCCGTGCCGCCGCCGTACGTCGTCAGGAGCTCGACCACCCGGTCAGCCGCGGCCTGGGTGACCTGCGGGTCGACGCCACGCTCGTTGCGCTTGCCGGCCTCGGAGGTCAGCTTGTGGCGCTTCCCGGTGCGGAACATCGAGGTGGCGTCCCAGTGGGCCGCTTCGACCAGCACCGACGTCGTGGTCGCGGACATCTCGGTCGTCTCACCGCCCATGACGCCGCCGAGGCCGATGATCCCGGAGTCGTCGGTGACGACCAGGTCCTCGGTCGACAGCGCCCGGTCGATCCCGTCGAGCGTGGTCAGTCGCTCCCCCTGGCGCGCCCGGCGGACCCGGATCGGGCCGATGAGCTTGTCGGCGTCGTACCCGTGGATCGGGCGGCCGATCTCGAGCATCACGTAGTTGGTGATGTCGACGGCCAGCGAGATCGGCCGCATCCCGGCCTGGGTCAGCCGGCGCACCATCCAGTCCGGTGACGGAGCGGCGGGGTCGAAGCCGGTGACCTTGCGGGCCACGAAGACCGGACAACCGGACGGATCCTCGATCTCGACCGGGTAGCCGGTGGCGTTGGGCTCGGCGACCGCACGCTCGCCCGGGTCGTGGTACGGCGCGCCGTACGCCAGCGCCGCCTCACGGGCCACGCCACGCAGCGACAGCGCGTACGCGCGGTCGGGGTTGATCTCGAACTCGATGACCTCGTCGCTCAGGCCCAGCACCTCGAACGCGTCGGTCCCGGGAGCGCCGGCGTCGGCCGGGAGCACGATGATGCCATCGTGGTCCTCGCCCAGACCGAGCTCGCGCGAGGAGCAGATCATCCCCGCCGAGAGGTGGCCGTAGGTCTTGCGCGCGGAGATCTCGAAGGCCCCGGGCAGGACGCCGCCGGGGAGGATCACGACGACCAGGTCTCCGGGCTTGAAGTTGTGCGCACCGCAGACGATGCCCTGCGGCTCGCCGGTGCCGTTGGCGTCGCCGACGTCGACAGTGCACCAGTTGATGGTCTTGCCGTTCTTCTGCGGCTCGGGCTCCATCGTGAGCACCTTGCCGATCACGAGCGGGCCGGTGATCTGGTCGCCGGGCTTCTCGATCGCCTCGAGCTTGAGGCCGAGCGCGGTCAGTCGCGCGGCGAGGTCCTCGGTGGTGACGTCGGCCGGCAGGTCGACGTACTCCCGGATCCAGGAGACAGGGGCCTTCATGTCTTTAGAGTTCCGTTCCGAATGCCGTGGTGAAGCGGATGTCGCCCTCGAAGAGCTCGCGCAGGTCCTCGATCCCCTGGCGGAACATCAGCGTGCGGTCGATGCCCATGCCGAAGGCGAAGCCGGTGTAGCGCTCCGAGTCGATGCCGCAGGCCGCGAGCACCCGCGGGTTCACGACGCCGCAGCCGCCCCACTCGATCCAGCCCTCGCCGCGACAGGTGCGGCAGGGCGCGCCGTCGAGCACGCCGGCGCCACGGCAGACGAAGCAGACCAGGTCGACCTCGGCGCTCGGCTCGGTGAACGGGAAGTACGACGGACGGAAGCGGGTGCTGATGCCCTCGCCGAACATCGACGCGGCGAAGTGGTCGAGGGTGCCCTTGAGGTTGGCCATGGTGATGCCCTCGTCGATCGCCAGGCCCTCCACCTGGTGGAAGACCGGGCTGTGCGTGGCGTCGTACTCGTCGGTTCGGAAGACCCGGCCCGGGCAGACGACGTAGATCGGCGGCTTGCGGGTCAGCATCGTGCGCGCCTGCACCGGGGAGGTGTGGGTGCGCAGGACGAGATGGTTCTCCGGCGGGTCGGTCCAGAACGTGTCCTGCATGGTGCGGGCCGGGTGGTCCGGGCCCAGGTTGAGCGCGTCGAAGTTGAGCCACTCGGCCTCGATGACCGGACCCTCGGCGACCTCCCAGCCCATCGCGACGAAGATGTCGGCGATCAGCTCGGCGCCGGTGGTGAGCGGGTGCCGGGCGCCGGCGGGGACGCGGTCCGTCGGCAGCGTGACGTCGACGGTCTCCTCGACGAGCATCCGCTCCTCGTGCTCCGCCTCGAGCACCGCCTGTCGCTGGCCGAGCGCCTGGTTGACGGCACCACGGGCCTGGCCGATGCGCTGGCCGGCCTCCTTGCGGGCCTGGGGCGGCAGAGCGCCGATCTCGCGGTTGGCCAGCGCCAGCGGGGACCGGTCCCCCGTGTGGTCGATCCGCACCTGCTTCAGCTCGGAGAGGTCGGACGCCGCTGCGATCGCAGCCAGCGCGGCGTCACGGGCCGCCTCGACCTCCTCGGGCTTCAACGGGGTGACCTCCACAGGGTCGTAATCGGTGTTCGGTCCCGACATGTCTGCCTCTCGAGCGCGCGTGCAACTGGGCAAGTCTAGGAAGGTAGCGGGCAGTCGCGCGAACTGGTTCCCCACGCGGACGGCCGGGTCGATGATCGAGGCGTGACGTCACCTCGTCTGGAGCGCACGGTAGCCCTGCCCGCGATCATCTCGCCCTGGTCTGCCTGCTCGACGGCGCCCGGGGCGGGCGGTTTCCCCGGCTGCCCGGTGAAACCCCCGCGACACGCCGTACGGCACCGGCGTGTCGTGCGGGTTTCGGCTGACGGGTGCAGCGGTGTCGTCAGTCGACCGTCGCCGGCAGCTCGACGTCGATCCGGGCGCCGCCCCCGTCGGCGTCCCCGATGGTGACGGTGCCGCCGTGCGCCTTGACCAGCCCGTTGACGAGGTAGAGCCCCAGGCCGGAGCCGCCGCGCCCGCCGCCGGTCCAGAACTTCGTGAAGACCCGACGCCGCATCTCGGGTGATATCCCCTCGCCCTGGTCCTCGACGCGGATCCGGACCCCGTCGGCGTCGCCGGCCACGCTGACCTGGACGACTCCCTCTCCGTGGCGTACGGCGTTCTCGACGAGGTTGGTGACGACCTGGGTGAACTTGTCGGGGTCGACCGAGATCTCGGGCAGGCCGTCGCCGACGTCGAGCTCGATCGGGCGGCTGGTGCCGGCGTCGACCGACTCGATGACCCGCCGGACCAGGACCGCGGCGTCGGACGGGCGCGGGTAGAGCTGCAGCCTGCCGGTGTCGATCCGGGCGACGTCAAGGAGCTCTGCGATGAGCCGGCTCAGGCGATCGGAATCGGCGCTGACCGTGGTCAGCATCAGCTTCTTCTGGTCGTCGGTGAGCTTGTCCCAGCGGTTGAGGAGCGCCTGCACGAAGCCCTTCACGCCCGTCAGCGGCGACCGCAGCTCGTGAGCGACGGTCGCGACCAGGTCGGAGCGCTCCCGGTCCAGCCGGGCCCGGCCGCGGCCAGAGCGCAGGCTGACGGCGACCCGGGCGACCGGTTCGGTGAGGGCCGGGCGATGGATCCGGGCCACGACGAGGACCTCGGTGCCGTCGGGCAGCAGCCACGCCTGCTCGGGCACAGCGGAACGAGTGGGGAGGCCGCGGTAGGGGCAGTTGTAGGAGCACCAGTCACGGCCGTCGTGGTCCTGGAGCGCCAGCACTTCGTCGAGCGGACGGCCGACCGCCGTCACCGGGTCGACGCCGAGCCAGCTCGCCGCCACAGCATTGAGCGCCGTCACCACTCCCGCGCCGTCGGCGAGCACCACGCCGTCGGCGAGCAGGTCGAGGTCGGGTGGCTGCACGTCGCTCACCCTATGCGCGCGGTGCGCTAGCGGCGGTGCGCCCGCGCGGAGGCGTAGAGACACAGTGCGGCGGCAGTCGAGAGGTTGAGGCTCTCGGCGCGGCCGTGGATCGGGATCCGTACCCGGTGGTCGGCGAGCTCGGCCAGCTCGGCCGGGAGGCCCCAGGCCTCGTTGCCGAACAGCCATGCGGTGGGCGCGGCCAGCAGCTCGTCGGCGTGGTCGAGACCGACCTCGCCCGCGCCGTCGGCCGCGAGCACCTGCAGACCGGCGGCCTGGGCGGCGCGTACCGCGGCGGCCGGATCGGGCTCGATCGCAACCGGGAGGTGGAAGAGGCTGCCGACACTGGCCCGGACGGTCTTCGGGTTGTAGGCGTCGACGGACTGACCCGCGAACACGACGCCGTCGGCGCCCGCCGCGTCGGCGCAGCGGATCACGGTGCCGGCGTTGCCGGGGTCGCGTACGTCGGCGCAGATCGCGACCAGGCGTACGCCGTCGAGCACGTGCTCGACCGGTCGGTCGAGGAAGCGGCAGAGCCCGACGACTCCGGCCGGGGTGACGCTGTCGCTCAGCGAGGCGAGGGCCCGGTCATCGACCAGCGTCCACTGCGGCGCGACCGCGGCGAGGTCGGCGTACTGCTGGGTGGCCGCTTCGGTGGCGAACACCTCCACGACGCAGCCGGGCACCTCGAGCGCGCCTTCGACGGCCTTCGGGCCGTCGGCAAGGAAGAGCCGCCGCTCGGAGCGTTCCGAGCGGCGGCTGAGCTTCCGTGTCTCCTTGAGGCGAGCGTTGCTCGCGACCAAGGGAGCGTCGTGCGTCAGGCCGAGACCTTGGGCGCGTTGACGTCCTCGGGCAGCGCGGCCTTGGCGGCCTCGACGAGGACGTTGAACGCCGCGACGTCGTTGACGGCCAGCTCGGCGAGGATCTTGCGGTCCACCTCGATGCCGGCCAGGTTGAGACCCTGGATGAACCGGTTGTAGGTCATGCCCTGAGCGCGAGCGGCAGCGTTGATCCGCTGGATCCACAGCTTGCGGAAGTTGCCCTTGTTCTTGCGACGGTCGTTGTAGCTGTAGACCAGGGAGTGGGTGACCTGCTCCTTGGCCTTGCGGTACAGACGCGAGCGCTGGCCGCGGTAACCGCTGGCCCGCTCGAGGACGACCCGGCGCTTCTTCTGGGCGTTTACCGCCCGCTTGACGCGTGCCACGATTTACTCCTTGTTGCTGAAAAACTTCTCGGGTGCGGGGGTCTCGACAGGCTCGACCACCGAAGGGCGGGGTCGGTCAGAGACCGAGCATCTTCTTCGCGCGCGGGACGTCGGCCTTGGCGACCTCGACGGTGCCCGTCATGCGACGGGTGACCTTGGAGGGCTTCTTCTCCAGGTTGTGGCGCTTGCCGGCCTTCTCGCGAAGGATCTTGCCGGACCCGGTCACCCGGAAGCGCTTGCTCGCACCGGAGTGCGTCTTGTTCTTCGGCATCTCTGCTCTCTCTTCTCGTCCTGCTGGCGTGCTCGCGGCTGGCGCGGCCACCCGCGTGGTTCCGACGGCCCGGAGGCCGCCGAGGTCTCAGGCCTCGATCTCGGGATCGAGGTTCTCGGAGCGACCGCGCTCCTTCTTCTGGGCAACCGGCCCAGCGGCGTGCGCGGCGTCGCGCTCGGCCTGCTCGTCGGCGACCAGGGCGGCGCGCTCGGCAGCCTTGGCGTCCTTCTCGGCCTTGAGGTCGACCTTGGCGTCGGCCTTCTTCTTGTGCGGGCCGAGCACCATGATCATGTTGCGGCCGTCCTGCTTCGGCGACGACTCGACGAAGCCCAGCTCCGTCACGTCCTCGGCGAGCTTCTGCAGCAGCCGGAAGCCCAACTCGGGGCGGTGCTGCTCGCGACCGCGGAACATGATCGTGATCTTGACCTTGTCGCCCGCGCGCAGGAACCGCACGACGTGACCCTTCTTGGTCTCGTAGTCGTGGGCGTCGATCTTCGGACGAAGCTTCATCTCCTTGATGATCACGTTCGTCTGGTTGCGACGGGCCTCGCGCGCCTTTTGGGCGTTCTCGTACTTGAACTTGCCGTAGTCCATGAGCTTGCAGACTGGCGGCTTGCCCTGCGGGGCGATCTCGACGAGGTCGAGGTCAGCCTCCTGGGCGAGCTTCAGGGCCTGGTCGGTCGGCACGATGCCGACCGTCTCCCCGTTGGGTCCAACGAGTCGGACCTCGGGAACCCGGATCCTGTCGTTGATGCGCAGCTCGGTGCTGATGTGTCCTCCTGATGGCCATGTGACCGGAAGTCCCTGCCGGCCGGGCCTGGAGCAGGTCCGAAATCAACAAAGGCTTCCGCTTGTACAAGCGGAAGCCAGTCGCGACGCCCCCCACGCCATGGGAGTGCCGTCGAAAGCCGAGAGGCTCACGCCGTGGAACATGTCCACGCCGCAGGCCAAGCCTTCGGGACCGGACCCGACGACCTCTGGTGCAAGACCCAAGTTCTGGGGCGGTCGATGCGGGTGGGAGACGATGCTGCTGACTCCGCTTGTGAGATCTGCTCCGGCTCGGCCGCGGACGGACGGGTCGGAACTGATCGGTCAACGCTAGATGCTAGCCGAAGATTCCCGGTCCGGCCGAATCCACGCGGCGCCACCGGGGAGCCGGGCCAGCGTCCAGCCCTCCGCGAGCCCGCGCAGGTCGTCGCCCTCGACGACGAAGCGCACCGGCCCCGCGAGGTCGATCACGAGCGCCGCCGCCCCGTCCTGGACGGCGGACTGCGCTGCGACCTGGGCCGCGACCGGGACCGGGCGAGCCCGCGGATCCCAGCCGGTGAGCGTGGCCGTGGCGGTGAACGCGAGCAGGGCCAGCCGACCATCCGCCCCCTGCACCAGGACGGTGGCCATGTCGCTGTCCTTCTCGCGGGCGAGCCCGGCGTCGTCGTACTCGACCTCGCCGAGGACCGCGATGACCGGCACCAGGAGCCGCGAGCGCTGGAGCACCGCCAGCGCCTCGACGTACGTCGATGGGTCGCGCTGCCAGGCGGCCAGGGCCGCGGCGAGCTCCGGGTCGGCGGAGCCGTCGTCGCCGGCGAAACCGGGGTCCGGTATCACCCGCGACTGGCTGGGGTCGGGCTCGAGCACGTCTCCATTGTCACCAGCCGGCGGTCGGACACCGAATCCCAATTGTCGAGTGTTTCACTTGATTTAATAAGGGAAAGCGGTCTAGACATGAGCCCCATGTCCACAACAGCCCTGGCCGGAAGCCCGGCCACCGCTCCCCGACCACCCCGAGCCGCTCGCCGCCGCACCAGCTCACGCTTCGCGTTCGTGCGCCGCTGGGTCTCCCCGATCGCCATCATCGTGATCTGGCAGCTCCTCTGCATGGGCGGCTTCATCGACCCACGCACGATGGCCGCGCCGTCCGACATCGCGCAGACCGCGGTCGGCCTCATCAAGGACGGCACCTTGGGCGCCGAGACCCTGGTCTCGCTGCAGCGGGTCGTCCTCGGTCTGGTCATCGGCGGCTTCATCGGACTCTCACTGGCCGTCGTCGCCGGTCTGAGTCGAATCGGTGACGATGCCATCGACCCGCCCATGCAGATGCTGCGGACGCTGCCCCACCTCGGCCTGATCTCGCTCTTCATCACGTGGTTCGGGCTGGGCGAGACCCCGAAGGTCACCCTGATCGCGATGGGCGCCTGCTTCCCGCTCTACCTCAACACCCTCGGCGGGATCCGCGGCATCGACCGCAAGGTGCTCGAGGCCGCACGATCCATGCACCTGACCCATCGCCAGCAGATCCGGCACGTGGTCATCCCGGGTGCCCTCCCCCAGACCCTGACGGGCCTCCGGCAGAGCCTCGGCATCGCCTGGCTGTCGCTCATCGTCGCGGAGACGATCCCGACTGACGCCGGCCTCGGCCACCTGATCAACGAGGCTCGCGAGTTCCTCCAGGTCGACGTCATCGTCGTCGGCCTCGCCGTCTACGCCGCGCTCGGACTGACCACCGACGCCATCGTCCGCCACCTCGAGAGGAAGGCCCTCGCATGGCGAGCCTGACCCCGTCCCGCGCCACGTCCGCTGCAGCGCCCTCGGGGCCCGTCGCCCGGGTGCGCAACCACGACCGATCGTTCGGCGACACCCACGTGCTCCGCTCGGTCGATCTCGACATCGAGCCGGGTGAGTTCGTGGCGCTGCTCGGGCGCAGCGGCTGCGGCAAGTCCACGCTGCTGCGCAGCCTCGCGCACCTCGACCCGCCCCCTGTGGGCGAGGTCGAGGTGTCCGGTCGCACCTCCGTGGCCTTCCAGGAGCCGCGGCTGCTGCCGTGGCGCAAGGTGCAGGAGAACGTCGCTCTCGCCCTGCTCAACAGCCCCGAGCGCAAGCAGCGGTTCGAGCTCGCCGAGCAGACGCTCACCGAGGTGGGCCTCACCGACAAGCTGGACGCCTGGCCACTCCAGCTCTCGGGCGGGCAGGCCCAACGGGTCTCCCTGGCCCGGGCCCTGGTCAGCAACCCGGCGCTGATGCTGCTCGACGAGCCCTTCAGTGCCCTCGACGCCCTGACCCGCATCGACATGCACCAGCTCGTGATCGAGCTGTGGCGCCGGCACTCCATGGCCATCCTGATCGTCACCCACGACGTCGACGAGGCCATCGCGCTCGCCGACCGGGTGCTGGTCATGGACGGCGGCCGGATCGCCCGCGAGTGGTCGATCGAGCCGCGCCGCGACGACCGAGCGCCCTCCAAGCCCGAGATCGCGCGGATCCGCGCCGAGATGCTCTCCGCTCTCGGCGTGCACCCCACCCCGGCCAACCCCAACCGCAAGGCCGTCCACAAGCAGGGAGCAGCATGACTCCGCGTTCCGACCTCCGCCGCACGAAGCTCACCGTCCTCGGTGCCGTCCTCACGTCCGTCCTGGCCTTCGCCGGCTGCGGTGGCGACGCCACCGGCAACGAGGGAGCCGTCGATGACAACGGCAAGGTCGACCTGTCGAAGGTGACGCTGATCGTCGGTGACCAGAAGGGCGGCTCGAAGGCCCTGCTGCAGGCTGCCGGTCAGCTCGACGACGTCGACTACGAGATCGAGTGGAAGGAGTTCACGTCCGGGCCGCCGCTGCTGGAGGCGCTGAACGCCGGTGCGATCCACGTCGGCGGAGTCGGCAACACGCCGCCGCTCTTCGCGGCCGCCGCCCAGAGCCCGATCAAGATCGTCCAGGGCGCGACGTACGGCGGCACCGGCGACGCGATCGTGGTCCCGTCCGGCTCCCCCATCAAGGACGTGTCCGGGCTGAATGGCAAGACCGTCGCCGTCGCCGAGGGCAGCTCTGCCAACTACAACCTGCTCGCGCAGCTGGAGGAGGCCGGCCTGAAGTACTCCGACGTCACGGTCAAGAACCTGCAGCCCGGTGACGCCCTCGCCGCGTTCGACGCCGGCCACGTGGACGCCTGGGCCATCTGGGAGCCGTTCACGTCGCAGGCCGAGCAGGAGGCCGGCGCGAAGGTGATCGCCGACGGCAGCGAGCTCGCCAACGGCTACGTCTTCCAGGTCGCGTCCGAGACCGGGCTCGAGGACCCGGCGACGAAGGAGGCGCTCCAGGACTACCTGTCTCGGATCGCCCGAGCCCAGGTGTGGTCGCAGACCCACCAGGAGGACTGGGCGAAGGTGTGGGCTCAGGAGACCGGTCTCTCCGCCGACATCACGCTCGCCGCGGTCAAGAAGCGGAAGATCCAGGTCGTGCCGATCGACCAGACGGTCATCGACTCCGAGCAGGAGATGGCCGACTCGTTCGTGGCCAACAAGCTGCTGCCGGAAGAGTTCGACGTCGCACCGTTCTTCATCGACGACTTCAACGCGTCCACCACCGGGGAGCAGTGAGATGACTGTCAAGCTGCACTGGTTCCTGCCCACCTCCGGTGACAGCCGGTCGTTGGTGGGCGCCGGCCAGGGCGTGCCGGGCGGTCTCACCGGCCTCGGAGAGACGATCGAAGGCGACTTCCGGGCGCCGAGCATCGACTACCTGGCCCAGGTCGCCCGCACCGCAGAGCAGGCGGGGTTCGAGGGCGTCCTGACCCCGACGGGCACATTCTGCGAGGACGCCTGGCTGACCACGGCCGCCCTGCTGCGTGAGACGTCACGGCTGAAGTTCCTCGTCGCGTTCCGCCCGGGCGTCATCAATCCGGTGCTCGCGGCACAGATGGCGGCGGCCTACCAG
The DNA here is from genome assembly GCF_039543845.1 of Nocardioides endophyticus. Classification (NCBI taxonomy): domain Bacteria; kingdom Bacillati; phylum Actinomycetota; class Actinomycetes; order Propionibacteriales; family Nocardioidaceae; genus Nocardioides; species Nocardioides endophyticus. The sequence goes on from NZ_BAABKN010000026.1 coordinate 28,111, forward strand.
CGTCTGTCGGGCGGTCGGCTGATGCTGAACGTCGTCACCGGCGGTGAGCCGCGTGAGCAGGCGCGCTTCGGGGACACCGCATCCAAGGAGGAGCGCTACGCACGCACAGACGAGTTCCTGTCGGTGGTGCGAGGCACCTGGACCCAGGCGCCGTTCGACTTCCACGGCCGCTACTTCGACGCCGAGGGCGCCCAGATCAGCGGCGGCATCGACCCGCTGCCCCAGATCTACTTCGGCGGCTCGTCCGGCCCGGCCGGGCCCGTGGCCGCGCGGCACGCGGACGTCTACCTGACCTGGGGCGAGCCTCTGGAGCAGGTGGCCGAGAAGCTGGAGTGGATGCGCGGACTGGCCGCGGAGCAGGGCCGCACGTTGCGGTTCGGCCTGCGCATCCACACGCTCTCGCGCGACACCTCGGAGGAGGCCTGGGCGCACGCCCAGTGGCTGCTCGACGGTCTCGACCCGGCGACCGTCGCCAAGGCCCAGGAGGCTTTGCGAGAGAGCGAGTCGACCGGGCAGCGCCGGATGATCGGGCTGCGGTCGCGTACGTCGTACTCCTCGGCGCGCGAGCTAGAGATCAGCCCGAACCTGTGGACCGGCGTCGGCCTGGTCCGCGGCGGCGCCGGTACGGCGCTGGTGGGCAGCCACGAGGAGGTCGCCGACCGTCTGGAGGACTACCACCGCCTGGGCATCGACGAGTTCGTGCTGTCTGGCTACCCGCACGTCGAGGAGGCGTACCGCTTCGCGGAGGGCGTGACGCCCGTGCTCCGGCACCGCGGGCTGCTCGGTGGTTCACCCGCACACGCCCGGGTTACTGCGCTCGCCTGAGCCCCCGCGTCACCTGGCATGTGGGACGCTGGAGACGTGGACGACGCAGCGTGGGCGGCACTCACTCTCAGCCTGACGGTGGCCGGTGGCATCTGGACCTGGTTCGCCTTCCGCAACCGGGGGCTGGCCTCGGGAACGCGCGCCCTGGGCTTCACGCTGCTGCCGCTCGCGGCGTACCTCACGAAGACGCTCCAGATGTTCACCGGCATCGCCGGCGAGATCGGAGACTGGGCGAGCCACCTCGTCTTCAGCCCGGTCGTGTGGATGGGCGTCGTGCTGGCGGGTGTCTCCGTGGTGCTGATCGGCGTCTCCGGGCGGCTGCGCAGCCGTCAGGTGGGGCGGGCCGAGAAGTCCGGCAAGACGAAGCCGCTGCCAGCGCCCGGATCCGATGGCAAGGGTCGTCCCGCGTTGGCCCAAGATGACGACATGGCCGAGATCGAGGCGCTGCTGCGCAAGCGAGGCATCAGCTGATGCCCCCCTCCGTCGTGGACCGCAACCAGCTGTGGTCCCGCCTGACCGACGCGGTCGCCAAGGAGGGCGTCCCGCTGCCCACCCCCGTCTTCGTCGTCGACCTCGACGCGTTCGACGCCAACGCCGACGACCTGGTCCGGCGGGCCGACGGTCTCCCCATCCGGGTGGCCTCCAAGTCGCTGCGCGTCCCGGCCCTGATCGAGCGGGCGCTGGTGCACGAGGGGTTCCACGGGGTGCTCGCGTTCACGTTGCGTGAGGCGCTCTGGCTGCACGTCGAGGGCATCTGCGACGACATCGTCGTGGCCTACCCGACGGTCGACCGCGGCGCGCTCGCCGAGCTGGTGGCTTCCCCGTCAGCAGCGGCAGCGATCACGCTGATGGTCGACAGCACCCCGCACCTCGACGTGATCGACAGCGTCCGGGTCTCCCCCACGACGCCGGTCCGGGTCTGCGTCGACGTCGACGCCGGTCTCCGGCTCGCGGGCAAGCACGTCGGCCCCAAGCGCTCTCCGCTGCAGGACACCGCTGCCGTCATCGACCTGGCGAGGGAGATCACCGGCCGCCCGGGCTTCCGGCTCGTCGGCGCGATGACCTACGAGGGCCAGGTCGCCGGATTGCAGGACTCCCTGCCGACCGCCCGGTCCCGGTCGGCGATCGTACGCCGCCTCAAGTCGCTCTCGATGTCGCAGCTCGCCGTACGACGCCGCGAGATCGACGTCGCGCTGCGCCAGCTCACCGACCTCGAGTTCTGGAACGCCGGCGGATCCGGATCGGTGCAGGCCACCGCCGCCGACCCCGTCGTCACCGAGATCGCGGCCGGCTCCGGCCTGCTGGTGCCGACCCTCTTCGACCACTACAGGTCCTTCGAGCCGCGCCCGGCGTCGTACCTCGGGCTGCCGGTCGTACGGCGTCCCAGCCCCGGCATGGTCACCGTGCACGGCGGCGGCATCGTCGCGTCCGGCCCGGCCGGCCCCGACCGGCTGCCGACGCCCTGGGCACCCGCCGGCCTGGAGCTCACCGGTCTCGAGGGCGCCGGTGAGGTGCAGACCCCGATCATCGGACAGCCTGCCGACCTCCTGGAGATCGGCGACCTGGTGTGGTTCCGGCCTGCGAAGTCGGGCGAGCCGTTCGAGCACGCGACGACCGTGCACCTGCTGTCGGGCAGCGAGCTCGTCGACACGGTGCCGAGCTACCGGGGCTGTGGCCAGGCCTTCTGACGCGCAGGGAGTCCTCGACCTGCTCCAGGCACGACCCCCGGCGTACGGCGGAGGGCGCCTGCTCTGCATCGACGGGCCTTCGGGCTCGGGCAAGACGACGCTCGCCGCTCAGGTCGCGGAGCACGAGTCGGGTGCGCGCGTGGTCCACATGGATGACCTCTTCGAGGGGTGGGGCGGCCTTCCCACCGTCGACGCCCAGCTCGACGGACTGCTCCGCCCCATCGCCGAGGGAGGCCCGGGGCACTACCGGCGCTACGACTGGCACCTCGGGTCGTACGCCGAGACCGTGACCGTGGAGCCCGCTCCCCTGCTGGTGCTCGAGGGCGTCGGATCCGGGTCGCTCGTCGTGGCAGATCTGGTCACGGTGCTCGTCTGGGTGGAGGCGGCACGCGACGTGCGAATGCGGCGCGGGATCGAACGCGACGGCGAGGCGTTCGCGCCGTACTGGGAGGCCTGGGCGGTCGCCGAGCAGGAGCACTTCGATCGGCACGGCACGCGCGAGCGCGCCGATCTGGTCGTCTCGACCTAGCGAAGCTAGGTTCGGTCCTGACGGGTCTGCTGCTCGGCGAGCGCGCGCAGCTGGCGTACGGCGGCCTTGGCGCGGGCGCCGTCGGAGTCCTGGATGCCCATGGCGGCGACCGTGGTGCCGTCCGCCAGGTCGAGGGTGGCCCAGGGAGCCCCAGGCGGCAGGCGCACCGCGACCAGCTGCGCCCAGACGAACTCGCGCCGCCGGTAGCCGTTGACGACCACCAGACGCTCGACCTCGGCGACGACCCGCGAGCGGACCAGTGCGTACCAGAGCGTGAACGCGAACAGGCCGAGCGCGATCACGGTGCCGCGCTGGAAGCCGGTGAACTTCGCCTGGGTCTCCTCGTCGAAGCCGACCCACGCGAGCGCACACACCACGAGCAGTCCCCCACCGAGGACGGCGCCGGCCATCCGGACTCCGAAGGGTCGCCAGGTGTGCGGCAGGGTCGGCAACGCAGGAGCCGCCGGGCGGTCAGAGTCGGCAGGCATGGATATCGGTGAGCAGGATGCCGCGGGCACCGATGTCGAACAGCTCGTCCATCAGTCGCTGGGAGCCGTCACGCGGGACCATCGCCCGGACCGCGACCCAGCCCTCGCGATGAAGCGGCGCGATCGTCGGGCCCTCGATGCCGGGCGTGAGGGCGACGGCCTCGTTGACGTTGGCCGACTCGATGTCGTAGTCCATCATCACGTAGCTGCGCGCGACCAGGACGCCCTCGATGCGGCGCTTGAAGACGCCGAAGCCGGACGGCACCGAGCTGCCACGAGTGACGAGGACCGCCTCGGACTCGAGGATGGTCTCGCCGAACACCTCGAGGCCGGCCTGGCGCATCGTGCTGCCGGTCTCGACGACGTCGGCGATCACGTCGGCGACGCCGAGCTGGATGCTGGTCTCCACGGCGCCGTCGAGGCGTACGACGATCGCCTCGATGCCGCGCTCCTCGAGGAAGGACCGCACCACGCCGACGTACGACGTGGCGATGCGGGTCCCGGCGAGCTGGCTCAGGTCGGTGAAGGAGCCCTGCGGGCCGGCGAACCGGAAGCGGCTGCGACCGAACCCGAGCCCGGTGACCTCCTCGGCCTTCGCGCCGGAGTCACGGAGCAGGTCGCGGCCGGTGATACCGACGTCGAGGGTGCCCTCGCCGACGTACAGCGCGATGTCGCGCGGGCGCAGGTAGAAGAACTCGACGCCGTTCTCGGTGTCGATGAGGGTCAGCTGCTTGGAGTCCTCGCGCTGCCGGTAGCCGGCCTCACGCAGGATCTCCGTGGCCGACTGCGAGAGCGAGCCCTTGTTGGGGACCGCGATTCTCAGGAGAGACATGTCAGGGCCTTCACGGGGCTTTCAGAGGTGGGCGTAGACGTCGTCGAGCTCGATGCCGGTCGCGAGCATGAGCACCTGGGCGTGGTAGAGCAGCTGGCTGATCTCCTCGGCCGCCCGCTCCTTGCCCTCGTGCTCAGCGGCCATCCAGGACTCGGCGGCCTCCTCGACCAGCTTCTTCCCGATGAAATGGACCCCGGCGTCGAGCTCACTCACGGTGCCGGATCCCTCGGGGCGCGACCGGGCCTTCTCACTCAGCTCGGTCCAGAGCTCGTCGAACGTCTTCACGGGCAGTCAGCCTACGGCGTACGACCTGCCAGCTCCGCCAGGGTCCGTGCGGTGAGCAGCGCGGCCGCCGTGGCCTCGTAGCCCTTGTCCTCGCGCGAGTGCGGCAGGCCGGCGCGTTCGAGCGCCTGCTGGTCGTTGTCACAGGTGAGTACGCCGAAGCCGATGGCGACCGTGTGATCGAGGCCGACCCGGACGAGGCCGTCGGTGGCGGCGTTGCAGACGTAGTCGAAGTGTGGGGTGCCGCCGCGGATCACGACACCGAGCGCCACGACCGCGTCGTACCCCTGCGCGGCGAGGGCGCTCGCGACGACCGGCAGCTCGAAGGTGCCGGGCACGCGGACGACCTGGTGGTCGGCGACACGGTAGTCGGCCAGCGCGCGTTCGGCGCCGGCGAGCAGGCCGTCCATCACCTGCGTGTGCCAGCTGGCCGCGACGACGGCGACCCTGAGGTCGCTGCAGTCGATGGGCTCTTGGTCAGGGGCTCCGTGTCCGGCCATGTCAGGCTCCGTTCGCGAGGTCGGCTGCCTCGGCAGCGAGGTTGGGCATGTCGTGGCCCATCCGGTCCCGCTTCGTCAGCAGGTAGGCCAGGTTGTGGTCGTTGGGGTGCGGCGTGAGGCCGACCCGCTCGGAGACGTGGACCCCGAAGTCCTCGAGGTTGTTGACCTTGTCCGGGTTGTTGGTCATCAGGCGGACGTTGGTGACGCCGAGGTCGCGCAGCACCTGGGTGGCCGTGCCGTAGTGGCGGGCGTCGGCCGGCAGCCCGAGGTCGAGGTTGGCGTCCACGGTGTCGCGACCCCCGTCCTGGAGCTGGTAGGCCTGCAGCTTGGCGACCAGGCCGATCCCCCGGCCCTCGTGGCCGCGCAGGTAGACGACGACGCCGCGGCCCTCCGTCACGATCCGCTCGAGCGCCTCGTCGAGCTGCGGACCGCAGTCGCAGCGGCTGCTGCCGAAGACGTCGCCGGTCAGGCACTCGGAGTGCACCCGGGTCAGCACCGGCTCGGGCCCGGAGACGTCGCCGTACACGAGGGCGATGTGCTCGGAGTCGTCGACGGTGATGCGGTAGCCGTACGCCGTGAAGTCGCCGTGGCGGGTCGGCAGGCGGGTCTCGGCGACCCGCTCGACGAGGTTCTCGTGGCGGCGGCGGTAGCGGACCAGGTCGTCGATCGAGATCATCGCGAGGCCGTGCTCGTCGGCGAACGCGCGCAGCTCGGGAGCCCGCTTCATGGTGCCGTCGTCGTTGACGACCTCGACCAGGACCCCGGCCGGGGTGAGCCCGGCGAGCTTCGCCAGGTCGACGGCCGCCTCGGTGTGACCGCGGCGGACGAGCACGCCGCCCTCGCGGTAGCGCAGCGGGAAGACGTGGCCAGGCCGGGTGATCTCCCACGGCTCGGTGGCCGAGTCGGCGAGCACACGCGCGGTGTGCGAGCGGTCGGCAGCGGAGATGCCGGTGCTGACGCCGTCGCGGGCGTCGACCGAGATGGTGTACGCCGTGCGCAGCTTGTCCTTGTTGTGCGGCGTCATCAGCGGGATCTCGAGGCGGTCGAGCATGTCGGCCGGCATCGGCACGCAGATCACGCCGCTGCTGTGCCGGATCGTGAACGCCATCAGCTCCGGGGTCGCCTTGCTGGCGGCGAAGATGATGTCGCCCTCGTTCTCGCGGGTCTCGTCGTCGACGACGATCACGGCCTTGCCGGCCGCGATGTCGGCGATCGCGCGCTCGATGCTGTCCAGGCGGACCTTCTCGCTGCGCTCGCTCATGCTGGAACCTTCTCTCGGAGTTGCTGGCCGGGTGCGGCCGCGGTGGCGCGCCACCAGGTGACGAAGCCGGCGATGCAGAGCCCGCCGTAGAAGACGTAGAGGATCGCGGAGGGGTAGTAGCCGGAGTGCCACAGCAGCGGTACGCCGACGAGATCGACGGCGATCCAGGCGAGCCAGAAGTCGTTCCAGCCGCGGGCCATGGCGTACGTCGCCAGCATCGAGCCGACGAAGATCCAGGCGTCGCACCAGTAGTACCAGCGCGGGGCCGGCCAGCCGGCCCCGACGACGGAGAACACCCACTGGCAGACGAGCACACCGGCCGCGGCGGCGATCAGGTAGGCCACCCGCTCTCGAGCCGTCGCCCAGCGCGGGTCGATCGCCGGGTCGTCCCCGCCACCGTGAGCGGCCTTGGCCTGCTGCCACCGGTGCCAGCCGTAGACGCTGGTGATGATGAAGAAGACTTGGCGCCCGGCCTGCCCGAAGAGCGGCTGCTGGGCCTGCGCGTCGAAGGTCGCCGCGATGAAGACGGTGAAGAGCAGGACGTTGCCGACGATGCCCACCGGCCAGGCCCACACCCGGCGGCGGAGGCCGCCGACGGCCGAGGCGAAGCCGAACCCGTTGCCGACGATCTCGCGCCAGGTGATCGGGTGGCCGGCGATGGTCAGATGGGCATCGTAGAAGGACGCGAGTGCGCTCACGGACGGTCCCCGGCGTAGGGCAGCAGGCGCTCGACGTACTTGGCGATGATGTCGACCTCGAGGTTGACCCGGTCGCCGGGCTGCCGAGTGCCGAGCGTGGTGCGGGCGAGGGTCTCGGGGATCAGGCTGACCGTGAACCGGTCGTCACCGGCCTCGACCACGGTGAGACTCACGCCGTCGACGGTGATCGAGCCCTTGTCGACGAGGTAGCGGGAGAGCGGCTCGGGCAGTGAGATCTCGACGACCTCCCAGTGCTCGCTGGGGGTCCGGCTCACCACCGTGCCGACGCCGTCGACGTGGCCCTGCACGATGTGGCCGCCGAGGCGCTTGTCGGCGGTGACCGCGCGCTCCAGGTTGACCGGGTCGCCGGGGCGTACGCCGTACAGGCTGGTCTTGTCGAGGGTCTCCTGCATGACGTCGGCGGTCCAGGTGCCGGCGTCGTACGACGTGATCGTGAGACAGCAGCCGTTGACGGAGATGGAGTCGCCGAGCCCGGCGTCCTCCAGGACGGTGGTGGCGTGGATGCTGAGGCGGATCGCGTCGCCCTGGTCCTCGATGGCGGCGACGGTGCCGAGCTCCTCGACGATTCCGGTGAACATGTCAGATCCTCTCTGGTGCCAGCGTGAGCCGGACGTTGTGCTCGGGATCGTCCTCGAGCACGGTGATGTCCGTGACCCGGGGACGGAACGCGTCGGTGATCGTGGTGATTCCGAGGTCGGCGACGGCGGAGCGACCCGCGCCGAGGAGCATCGGGGCGACGTAGACGACGATCTCGTCGACCAGGCCCGCCTGCAGGAAGGCTGCGGCCAGGGTGGGGCCACCTTCGAGGAAGACGTGCTGGTGGTCGCGGGCGTAGAGCTCGGCCAGCGCCTCCCTCGGGTCGCGGGTGCGCAGGTGGACCGACTCCGCGTCGCCGTTGAAGATCCGGCGACCCGGATCCAGGTCGCGCTCGCCCATCACCGCGCGCAACGGCTGGACGGCGAGGGGCCGGTCCTGGCCGTCGCGGACGGTGAGCAGCGGGTCGTCGACGGCGACGGTGTTGGTGCCGACCAGCATCACGTCGCAGAGCGCGCGCAGCCGGTGGGTGTCGAGGCGGGACGCCTTGCTGGACACCCAGCGGCTGGTGCCGTCGGCGGCGGCGCTGCGGCCGTCGAGGGTGGTCGCGAACTTCCAGGTCACGAACGGGCGGCCATGGTCGACCGCGAACGTCCAGACCCGGTTGAGCTCGCGCGCCTGGTCGGCCAGCAGTCCGCTCTCGACCTCGATCCCGGCCGCCCTCAGGGTGTCCGCTCCACCAGCAGCTGCCGGGTTGGGGTCGGCCTGGGCGAAGACCACGCGTCGTACGCCGGCCGACACCAGCGCCTGCGCGCAGGGGCCAGTGCGTCCGGTGTGGTTGCAGGGCTCGAGGGTGACGACGGCGGTGGTGCCGGCCGCCCGGTCGCCGGCCCGTGCCAGCGCGTCGGCCTCGGCGTGCGCGGTGCCCGCGCCCCGGTGGTAGCCCTCGGCGACGGTGGTGCCGTCGGCGCCCAGCAGGACACAGCCGACCCGGGGGTTCGGGCCGAGCGGGACGCCGGGGGTCGCCGCCAGCGCGAGGGCGCGCCGCATGGCTGCCTGCTCGGCAGCGGTGCTGGTCATTGCGGGCCCCTCATGTCCGATCACGGACTCCGGGGCTGGACGGGTCGCACACGTACGCCGTACGTGAGGACACCTGCGTGCGCTTCCCATCCGGACTTTGACCGTCGGTCCAGGAATCTCACCTGGTCAACCGGTCGCTGGCTGCGACCGGGTCGCGGACTTCTGGACTCTCGTCCAGTCACCGCCGGCTCGGAATTACACCGACCCCAGAGCACGCGAGTTGAAAACTCGTCGTGGCGAGTCTGCCACAGGGCAGCCTGTTCGGCTCCGTGGGACGAGTCACATCGTGGACCGGCTGGCCTCGGGACCGCCGGTTGGTCGCCAACCGGTGCACACGGCGGGACCCGGCAACCCATCAAAGCCGTGGGTCGACCGGCTCCGACTCGAGCGCGAGCACCGCGAAGACCGCCTGGTGCACCCGCCACAGCGGCTCGCGGTCGACGAACAGGCTCAGCGACTCCAAGCCGAGCCCGTGCTCGCGCAGCGCCAGGCTGCCCTTCTTGCCGGTGTTGCGGCCGCGGAGCAGGTCGAGCGAGTCGAGGTAGTCCGGACCGTAGACGAGGCGGAGGTACTCACGACCGCGCACCTTGAGCCCGGGCTGCACGCCGCCGCCGACCAGGTGGGCCGGCTTCACGACCATGCCCTCGCCCCCGGACCCGGTGAGCTCGAGCCACCACTCCGTCGCCGCGGCGCGCTCCGCCACCGACGAGAGGTCGACGAAGCGGTGCCGGGTGGGCGTCACCAGGTCGCCCCCGACCTTCGCGAGCTGCTCGAGGTGCCACGGGTGCGGCTCGGTGACCGCGAGCGTGCGTCCTTCGGCGGCCAGCACCTGGAACGGCGCCAGCGTGATGCCGTCAAGCCCGTCGGTCGGGAGGCAGTACGCCGCGTAGACGTCACGGAACGCCTCCGCCGACGTCGTACGGCGTGAGGTGCGGGCCGCGAGGTCCCCGACGTCGAGGCCGCGCGCTGCCGCGGAGTCGAGCACGGCCGCGACCGCCGGAAGGGCGTGGTGGGCGGCGGTACCGACCGCGGCGTACTGCTCGCGTACGAGCCCCATGGCCTTGGCCGACCACGGCAGCAGCTCGGCGTCGAGGACCAGCCAGTCGGTGTCGAGCGAGGCGAAGAGCGGCACGCACGCGGCCCGCAGCCGGTCGACGAGCGTCGCGGTGAGGTCAGGGTCGAAGAACGGCCGACCGGTCCGGGTGTGGACCGTGCCCGACGTGCCGTCGGTGACGCCGAACCTGGCCGCCGCCGCGTCGGCGTCGCGGGCCAGCACGACGATGGCGCGCGAGCCCATGTGCTTCTCCTCGCAGACCACCCGGGTGACGCCCGCCTTGGCGTACGCGTCGAAGGCGCGCTCGGGATGCTCCAGGAAGCCCGCCACCTGCGCCGCCGGGGCGGGGCCCATCGTCGCCGGCAGGTGGACCAGCCACCGCGGGTCGACGGCAAAGCGACTCATCACCTCGAGGGCCGCGGCGGAGTTCTCCTCGGCGATCTTGACCTTGCCGGCGTGGGTGGTGCTGAGCCAGGTCGGACCGCCGACGGTCAGCACGTCCTCCAGGCGGAGAGTCTCGGGCTCGCGCCCGACCGTCGCAGGGGCGAGCGGGCGGACCGGCTCGAACCACTGCTGCTCGGCCGAGACGGACACGATCTCCTTGGTCGGGTAGCGGAGAGCGGTCAGCGCGCCGCCGAAGACGGCTCCGGTGTCGAGGCAGATCGTGTTGTTGACCCACTCGGTCTCGGGCACCGGCGTGTGGCCGTAGACGACCATCGCGCTGCCGCGGTAGTCCCTCGCCCACGGGTAGCGCACCGGCAGTCCGAACTCGTCCGTCTCACCCGTGGTGTCGCCGTACAGCGCGAACGAGCGGACCCGGCCCGAGGAGCGGCCGTGGTAGGCCTCCTTGAGCCCGGCGTGGGCAACCACGAGCCGCCCCTCGTCGAGCACGTAATGGCTGATCAGCCCGCCCATGAACACGAGCGCGGCGTCGCGGAAGTCCTCGGGCTCGGCAGCGAGCTGGTCGAGGGACTCGGCCAGGCCGTGAGAGGTGGTGACTTTGGCGCCCTTGAGCGCGCGGACCAGCTTGGCCTCGTGGTTGCCGCTGACACACAAGGCGGTGCCGGCGGCGACCATGCCCATCACCAGCCGCAGCACCCCGGGAGTGTCGGGGCCGCGGTCGACGAGGTCGCCGACGAAGACGGCCGTCCGCCCCTCGGGGTGGGTGGCACCGACCGCCTTGCCCCGGTCGTCGAGGTCGAGGGTCCAGCCGAGGTCGGTCAGCAGGGTGCGCAGCTCGGAGGCACAGCCGTGGACGTCGCCGACGATGTCGAACGGGCCGGCGAGGTCGCGTCGGTCGTTCCAGGACCGCTCGGTCGCGAGCGTGGCTTCGGCGATCTCGTCCTCGCCGCGGAGCACGTGGACGCGACGCATCCGCCTGCCCATCTTGGACAGTCCCTTCTGGAGATCGCGGTGCTGGCGGGCGACGACGTGCGCGCCGAAGTCGCGGTCGGGCCGCTGCCGGTTGCGCTCCTGGGCGACGGCCTCCGGTACGTCGAGGACGATCGCGTCGACCAGGACGTCGTGCTCCTTGGCCAGCTCGATCAGGCTGGTGCGCGCGTGCTGCTGGACGTTGGTGGCGTCGACGACGGTCAGCAGGCCGCGACGCAGTCGGGTGTCGACGATGTAGTGCAGGACGTCGAAGGCGTCGCGGGTGGCGTCCTGGTCGTTCTCGTCGTCGGCGACCAGGCCGCGGCAGAAGTCGCTGGAAATGACCTGCGTCGGCAGGAAGTGGCGGGCGGCGAACGTCGACTTGCCGCTCCCGGAGACGCCGACGAGCAGCACCAGGCCGCGCTCGGGCACTCGGATCTCAGCCACGGCGGAACACCCCCAGCTGGGTCGGGGCGCCGAGCTCGGGGTCGGCGTCGCCGATGCCGCGCAGCTCGACCGTGTAGCCGTGGCGGTCGGCGACGCCGTCGGCCCAGGCGGAGAACTCCGCGCGCGACCACTCGAAGCGGTGGTCCGGGTGGCGCATCCCGACCAGCTGCCCGTAGCGCGGGTTGTAGTCGGCGTTCGGTGTCGTCACCAGCACCGCGCCCGGTCGGGCGCTGCCGAAGACGACGTGCTCGAGAGCGCCCAGGCGCGACGGGTCGATGTGCTCGACCACCTCCATCAGCACGGCGGCGTCGTACCCCTCGAGGCGCGGGTCCTCGTAGGTCAGCGAGCCCTGGAAGAGCTCGAGCCGGTCGGCCTGGCGCTCCCCCATGTCGTCGACGCGCAGCGATCGGGCTGCCTGGCGCAGGGCGTGGCTGGAGACCTCCATGCCGGCGACCTTCGCGTACGACGAGTCCTGGAGCAGCGCCGAGACGAGCTGGCCCTGTCCGCAGCCGAGGTCGATCACCGTGCCTGCCTTGAGCTCGCTCAGCGTCGCGATGACGGCGTCCCGGCGGCGAACGTTGAGCGGCGCGGGCCGCTCCTCGAGCTCCTCTGCCGGCTGGTCGTCGACCTCGGCGAGGCGGGCCAAGGCGACGCGGGTCAGGCCGGTGCGCGCCAGGTAGCGGCGGGTGATGAGCTCGCGCTCCGGGTGCGTGGCCAGCCAGTCACCGCCGGAACGCAGCAGCTTGTCCACCTCGTCGGCGGCCTGCCAGTAGTGCTTGGACTCGTCGAGCACCGGCAACAGCACATAGAGCTGGTTGAGCGCGTCGGAGAGCCGAGCCGCGCCGGTCAGACGGAGCCGGACGTAGCGCGACTCGCCCCAGTCGGGGAAGCGCTCGTCGAGCGGCAGCGGGTCTGCCTCGACTGTCCAGCCGAGGGGCTCGAAGAGCCGGTGCGCGACGTCCGCTCCCCCGCGGCACGGCAGCACCGGGAGCTCGAGCTCGAGCGGGATCGCGGTGTCGGCCAGGTCTTGACGGGAGTTACAGCGTCCGCTGCGGGCGGTGGCGAACACGTCGCCGAGCGCGACGGCCAGCAGCGAGGACGCGGCGTACGACCGGTCGTTGACGTACTGCGCGAGGCTGAAGTCGGGGGCGTTGCGCGGTCGCGACCGGGCCAGCCGGACCGGGTCGACGTCGAGCACGAGCGCGGCGGTGGTCCGCTCGTCGGTCGCCTCGGGGAACAGCACGGTCGCGGAGCCGAAGGACTGCTGGAACTCCTGGACCCGGTCGGGGTGCTTGTGCAGCAGGTATCCGAGGTCGCGTGCGTGCGCGATCGTCGTCGAGATGGTCAGGAGCACCGGCACAGTCTGCCCGCCGACAGGACGGGCGTCGCGCGGATTAGCCGCGAACGGCGTCGGCCTTCGCGCGTAGCTCCCCGATCATCCGGTCGGGGTCGCCGGCGGAGTAGACGGCCGACCCGGCCACGAAGACATCGGCGCCGGCCTCGGCGCAGCGCTCGATCGTCTCCAGGCTGACGCCGCCGTCGACCTGGAGCCAGGTCTCGACGCCGTGCTTGTCCATCAGCTCACGGGCGCGGCGGATCTTGGGCAGGCACAGGTCGAGGAACTTCTGGCCGCCGAAGCCCGGCTCGACCGTCATGATCAGCACCATGTCGAGCTCGGCGAGGAGGTCCTCGTAGGGGTCGATCGGCGTCGCCGGCTTCAGCGCCATGCTGGCGCGGGCACCGTGGGCGCGGATCTCGCGGGCGAGGCGCACCGGCGCCTTGGTGGCCTCGACGTGGAACGTCACCGAGCCGCAACCGGCCTCGACGTACGCCAGCGCCTCGCGGTCGGCGTCCTCGATCATCAGGTGCGCGTCGAGCGGTACGTCGGTCGACCGGGCGAGCGCCTCGACCATGGTCGGGCCGAAGGTCAGGTTCGGCACGAAGTGGTTGTCCATCACGTCGACGTGCACCCAGTCGGCACTGCCGATCCGGGCGACCTCCTCGCCCAGCCGGGCGAAGTCGGCGTTGAGGATGCTCGGCGTGATCTGGATGTGGCCCACGGGGCGTGAGTCTAGTGACGGGCTAGCGTGACGCCATGGCGACCTTCGAGGAGGACCTCGCCAGGGTGAGCGACCGCCCCTCTCAGGACGTCATACGGATGGTGTGTCCGCTTGCTCTGACCGTATGACGTCCTGAGGCGCCGTTACTCGTCCGGGTCGGCCGGGGGCTCGGCGCCCGCGGCATCGTCACGCTCCGCCCATTCCAGCAACGGCGCGATGTCGAAGACGTGGTCGTCGATGTCGGCGTGCAGGTCGCCGAGCTCAGCGAACCGGTCGGGCACCGTGAAGATCGTGAAGTCGTGGGGATCCGCGTCATCGACCTCGTCCCAGCGGATCGGGGTCGAGACCCGGGCGTCGGGCAGCCCGCGGACCGAGTACGCCGCGGCGATGGTGTGGTCGCGGGCGTTCTGGTTGTAGTCCACGAAGAGGTGGTGGGGGTCGCGGTCCTTCTTCCACCAAGTGGTCGTGACGTCGTCGGGCGCCCGGCGCTCGACCTCGCGGGCGAAGGCGAGCGCGGCCCGGCGTACCTGCTTGAAACCGTGCTCAGGGCGGATCCGCACGTAGATGTGCATCCCCTTGCTCCCGCTGGTCTTGGGGAAGCCGACGGCACCGAGCTCGTCGAGCACCTCGTGGGCCACGTGGGCCACCCGGCGTACCTGCGCGTAGTCGCTCAGCGGGCCCGGGTCGAGGTCGATGCGCCACTCGTCGGGCACCTCGGTGTCCTCGCGGCGGCTGTTCCAGGGGTGGAACTCCACCGTCGACATCTGTACTGCCCAGATCACCGCTGCGAGCTCGGTGACGCAGAGCTCGTCGGCCGTGCGGTTCCAGCGCGGGAAGTGCAGCTGGACCGTCTCGAGCCAGGCCGGCGCCCCCTGAGGGACCCGCTTCTGGTGCACCTTGTCGCCGGCCAGGCCCTTGGGGAACCGGTGCAGCATGCACGGGCGCTCGAAGAGGGCGTTGACGATGCCGGGGCCGACCGCGAGGTAGTACTCGACCAGGTCGAGCTTGGTCGCACCGCTCTCCGGGAAGTAGACCCGGTCCGGGTTGCTGACCCGCACCACCCGGTTGTCGACCTCGATCTCGACCGACGGCGACTTCGCGGGCATGGACCCAATGTAGGGGGTACGTCGTCGTACGGTTCGGACGTGGACTTCGACCAACCGCCCGTGGTGCGGGTGTCCGTGGAGGGCGGCCTGCCGGCAGGAGACTGGCCGATGACGATCCCGGCGGTGGCACAGCTGGCTCGCGACGGACTCGAACTGTCGCCGTTCGTCACCTTCCTCGTGGGTGAGAACGGCTCGGGCAAGTCCACGATCGTCGAAGCGGTGGCGGCGGCGTACGGCCTCTCGCCGGAGGGCGGTTCGACGCAGGGTCACCACTCGACCCGGGTGAGCGAGTCGCCGCTGGACGACGTGCTGCGGCTGGAGCGGGGCTTCGGTGCTCCCCGGTGGGGCTTCTTCCTGCGGGCGGAGACGATGCACAGCTGGTACACCTTCTACGAGGACGCCGGGAGCCAACTGCCGCCAGGGACACCGCGCGGCCCGGCGTACCACGAGATGAGCCACGGCGAGTCGTTCCTCGAGGTGCTGCGCACCCGTTTCGACTCCCCCGGCTTCTACTGCCTCGACGAGCCCGAGGCCGCGCTGTCCTTCTCGTCGACGCTCGCCCTGATCGGGGCGCTCGGCAGGATCGTGGAATCCGGCGGGCAGGTGCTCTGCGCGACCCACTCCCCGGTGCTCGCGGCCATGCCCGGCGCCACCATCCTCGAGGTCGGCGACTGGGGACTTCGCAGTACGACGTGGGAGGAGCTGGAGCTGGTCCAGCACTGGAAGGCCTACCTGGACTCCCCGGGCCGCTATCTCCGGCACGTCCTCGACTGATCCCCGGATCGGTGTAACGCGGGGCAGGGTTCGAGGAGTCTGATCTGGTGTGACGAGGAACGATGCCGAGGAGTTCACCGAGTTCGTGCGGGCGACCGCGCCGCGGTTGCACCGAGCGGCCCTGCTGCTCACCGGCGACCACCACCTCACGGACGACCTGACCCAGGCGACGTACGCCCGGGTCTACGCCTCCTGGCGGCGAGTCTCCCGGGCCGACGACCCGCTCGCCTACGCGCGGAGGACGCTGCTCAACACCTACCTCTCCCATCGCCGGCTGCGCCGCAACAGCGAGCTGCCGGCCGACCCCGCCCTGATGCCCCCGCTCATGACAGAGCACTCCGGTCCTGAAGGCGACCACGCGACCCGGGTGGACCTCCTGGACGCGCTCGCGATGCTGCCGCCGCACGACCGGGCGGTGCTGGTGCTGCGCTACTGGGAGGACCGCAGCGTCGCCGACACGGCTCACGACCTCGGGATCACCGAGGGGGCCGTGCGCACCCGATCCTCCCGCGCGCTCCAGCGGCTCCGGCCACTGCTCGGCGCCGACCTGACCGAAAGGACACCCTGATGACCGACCACGACCCCACCCAGCTCAGTGCCGCCCTCCGCGAGCGCGTGCGCGACGAGGACCCGGATCTCGACCAGCTGATCCAGGTGTCGACCCGCACCGGCGTCCGCCTGCGACGCCGGCGGACCCTCGGCATCTCGCTCGCCGGCGCGGCCGCCGGGGTCGCGGTCATCGGGATCGTCGGCGCGTCGCTCGGCGACTCCGGAGGTACTCCGGGCTCGGAGCCCGGCTTCGCCACCCAGCCGACGGCCGCAGCGTCGCCATCGGCACCGCCGGTCACGGCGGACGGCTTGGTGCTGGCCCCGATGAAGAGCTCGCCTCCGGCCTCGATGGATGTGCTGGCTCCGACGTCAGGGCTGCACCCCCAGAAGCTGCCGGTACGCGTCGCACCCTCGCTCAAGGGCTGGGAGATCGGCACGGCCGCGGATGACAAGTTCCCGGCGCTCAAGGATCGCTACTTCGTCAGTGTCAACGTCCGCCCGATGTCCGAGTACGCCTCGTGGTCGGGCAGTGACCCCGACCGCCCGGCCAGCCAGGTCGTGCACGTCGGCGACAACTACTTCGTCACCGTGCATGCACCGCCGGGCAGCGGCGTACCTCAGGGCGACATCGACGAGCTCGTCGCCGCGCTCCGCTACAAGCCGATATGGCGCAGGTAGCTCAGCTCTTGCGCAGCAGCGCCAGGAACATCGCGTCGGTGCCGTGCCGGTGCGGCCACAGCTGCATCGTCCCCGGCAGCGGACCGGCGGCATCGGACACATCGGGCAGCAGCTGGCCGACGTCCTCGAGCACGGCATCGGCGCGGCCCTCCAGGACGGCCGTGACCACTCCGCTGGTCTCGGCGAGCACGGGCGAGCAGGTCGCGTAGAGCACGATCCCGCCGGGTCGGGTCAGGTCCAGGGCGCCGTCGACCAGCCTCCGCTGCAGAGCCGTCAGCTCGACGAGGTCGGCGGGGCGCCGTCGCCACCGGGCCTCGGGCCGGCGACGCAGGGCGCCCAGCCCGGTGCAGGGTGCGTCGACGAGCACCCGGTCGAACGTCCCGGGGCGGTACGGCGCCGCGGTGCCGTCGGCCGCAACGACACCGAGCACGCCGCCAGCACCGCGCAGCGAGCGACGCACCAGCTGGGCCCGGTGCACCTGCCGCTCGGACGCGACCAGACCGGCTCCGCACTCGGCGGCCAGCGCCGCGAGCAGGGCGGCCTTGCCGCCGGGGCCGGCGCAGAGATCGAGCCAGCGCGCGTCCAGTCCCTCGACAGGGGCGGCGGCCGCCGCGATCGCGACCAGCTGGGAGCCCTCGTCCTGCACGCCCGCACGGCCCTCGGCGACGGCCGGCGCCTGGCCGGGGTCACCGCCGGGCAGCACGACGCCGTACGGCGAGAAGGCGGTCGGCTCCCCCGGGAGCTCATCGCGCGTGGAGCGCCCGGGACGGGCGACCAGGGTGACCTTCGGGGGTTCGTTGTCGGCGGCGAGGAGTGCGCCGAGCTCGGCGTCACCGCCGAGGGCCGCTCGCAGCTCGTCAACGACCCAGCCCGGGTGGCTGTAGGCAGTGGTCGGGTCGGTCCCGACCTGGGCGACCCACGCCTCGAGGTCCTGCTGCGCGACCTTGCGGAGCACCGCGTTGGCGAAGCCGGCCGCGCCCGCGCTGACCCGGTCGCGCACCAGGTCCACCGTGGTGCTGATCGCTGCGTGCGTCGGGACGCGCATGGCGAGCAGCTGGTGACAGCCGAGGCGGAGCGCGTCGAGGACCTTGGACTCGACCTTCCTCAGCGGGCGGTCGATGCACGCGGCCAGGATCGCGTCGTACGTGCCCTGCCACCGGATGGTGCCGGAGGCGAGCTCGGTGGCGAACCCGGCGTCGCGGCCGGTCAGCCCGTGCCGGCGGAGCAGGGCGGGGAGCACGAGGTTGGTGTAGGCGTCCTCGACCCGGACGGCCTTGAGGACCTCGAACGCGACGAGTCGCGCCGGGTCCGCGCCGGTCCGTCGTTGGCTACGGGGCATCGAAGCCGGCGCCGCTCTCGAAGCGAAGCCCGCGCGCCCAGTCGGCGGCCGCCATCTGCTTCTTGCCGTGGGCCTGCACGTCGCCGAGGCGTACGGCGTGGGTGCCGGTGCCGACGAGCACCTCTGCCTTGCGCACCTCGAGCACGCCCGGATCGAGGCGATCCTCGGTCAGGGTGACCGGACCGAGCTTGAGCCGCTCCCCGGCGTGCGTGGTCCAGGCACCGGGAGCGGGCGTGCAGGCACGCACCTGGCAGTCGACCGCGATCGCCGGGCGGGTCCAGTCGACGCGGGCGTCCTCGACCGAGATCTTCGGGGCGAAGGAGACCCCCTCGGCCTGCTGCGGCCAGGCTTCGACGGAGCCGTCGGCGATGCCGTCGAGCGTGGCGACCAGCAGCCCGGCACCACCCTCGGCCAGCCGCTCCAGCAGGTCACCGGAGGTGTCGTCGGGCCGGATCCGCTCGGTCATCACGCCGAACGTCGGTCCCGCGTCGAGCTCCTTGACGATCCGGAACGTGGTGGCTCCGGTGACCTCGTCGTTGTTCCAGATCGCGTGCTGCACCGGGGCCGCGCCACGCCAGTGCGGGAGCACCGAGAAGTGCAGGTTGACCCAGCCGTACGGCGGGATGTCGAGCGCCGACTGCGGCAGCAGCGCGCCGTATGCGACCACCGGGCAGCAGTCGGGCTCGAGCGCGCGCAGCGCGGCCTGGAACTCCGGGTCGCGCGGGTGCTCGGGCTTGAAGACCGGGACGCCGAGTTCTTCGGCGCGCAGGGCGACCGGGCTCGGCGTGAGCTTGCGGCCGCGACCCGAGGGTGCGTCGGGGCGGGTGACCACGCCGACCAACTCGTGGTCGGACGCGGCGACGGCGTCCAAGGCGGGTACGGCGACCTCGGGAGTGCCGGCGAAGACGAGGCGCATCAGAAGCCGAGGCCGTTGGTGGCGTGCGGGGAGACCTTGACCCGCGGTTGCTCCAGGCCGAACCACTCGGCCTCCCGGATCGCCTTCATCGCGGCCTTGCGGGCGTCGGCGTCGAGACGGTCGACGAAGAGGACGCCGTCGAGGTGGTCGGTCTCGTGCTGGATCGCGCGGGCGAGCAGCTCGGAGCCCTCGATCACAACCGGCTCGCCGTGCATGTCGAAACCGTGGGCGACCACCGACAGGGCACGGGTGCAGTCGAAGCTCAGGTCCGGGATCGACAGGCAGCCCTCGGGACCGTGCTGGGTGTCGGAGGACAGCTCCAGTCGCGGGTTCACCAGGTGACCGAGCTCCCCGTCGACGTGCCACGTGAAGACCCGCAGGCCGACGCCGATCTGCGGAGCCGCGAGCCCGGCTCCGGGCGCCTCCATCATCGTGTCGGTCAGGTCCTCGACCAGGCGACGCAGCTCCTTGTCGAAGTCCACCACCTCGATCGCGGGCTTGCGGAGGACGGGATCGCCGAACAGGCGGATGGGCTGGATGGGCACGGAGCGAGTCTAGTGAGCGCCCGCAGGTCACAAGGTCGGCGGATCGACCTGGATGCGTACGGCGTCGAGCTTGCGCGCCGACCGGAGCCGCTGCAGCTCGCCGAGCGCTCGGGACAGGTCGGGGCCTTCGGCCCGGGGCACCCGCACGACGATCCGGCTCTCCCCCTCGGCACCCCGCCCGTCGATGGCGACCGGCCCGAGGAGCTCGGCGGAGGCCGGCGCTGCGAGCAGGGTGACGGCGTCGTCGACCGCGCCGGGGTCGCCGGTGATCGTGGCCAGTCGGCTGGCCGGTGGCAGGTGGGCAGCCAGCCGCTCGTCGGTCTCTCGCTCGGCGTTGCCGGCCGGGTCCCAGCGCACCAGGGCCTGGAGGGTCGGGTGCGCCGGGTCGCCGACCGCGACGACCCGCCCACCGGGGCGGACCAGCGCGGCCGCGTCAGCCCACCGGCGCAGGGCCTCCTCGCCGGCGCGCAGGTCGATCCGGGAGAGCAGCAGCCAGGTGTCGAGCAGGACGACGGCGGCGTAGCCGCCCTCGGCGACCGGCTCGGCACCCGGCGTCGCGACGACCACCTGCTTGGCGGCGGAGACCGTCGCCAGCACGGTGTCTCCGGAGCTGGTGCGGACCCGGGTGTTGGGCAGCGCCCGGCCCAGCTCCTCTGCCGTACGGGCGTCTCCGAGGATCGGCGCCCGCAGACCACGGTGCCCGCACTCGGCGCAGGCCCAGGCCTCGTCGACGGTGCCGCACCAGCGGCAGGCCGGCGGCGTCGCCGGACCCGCGAGCGCCAGCGGGCCCAGGCACACCTGGCAGCGCGCGGGCGTGCGGCAGCGCTCGCACGCCAGGATGTTGACGTAGCCCAGCCGGGGCGTCTGGACGAGCACCGGCCCGGTCTCCAGGGCGTCCCGGACGGCGAGGTGGACCTCGCGCGGGATGCGTCCTCCCCGGGCCCGATCGGTCTCGGTGCCGGCGAGCTGCACGGTCACCCGTCGGCGTACCTCCGCCCGGTCCGCCGCGATCTCCTGCGCCCACCCGGTGCGCAGCAGGTAGGCCGCCTCCACCGTGCGCACGAACCCGCCGATCAGGGCACCAGCGCTCTCCCGCTCGGCGCGCAGCAGCAACGTTTCGCGGGTGTGTGGGTACGGCGCGCGCGGCTCGGCGTGCAGGTCGTCGCCGTCGTCCCAGATCACGACGAGCCCGAGGTCGTCGACCGGGGCGAAGCTCGCCCCGCGGGTGCCGACGACGATGCGCCGGGCCCCGCGGCTGATCGCGAGGAAGTCGCGGTAGCGCCGGGCCGGGCCGGCGTCGGCGGTGAGCGTGACGTGCTGGCCCTCCCCCAGGACGGCGATCAGCGCGCGGTCGACCCGAGCGACGTCCTTGCCGTCCGGGACGCAGATGACCACGCCCCGACCCGAGGCGTGGGTTGCGGCAGCAGCGTGCGCGACCAGCGCCGGCCAGTCCGTCGCCGGTGCTGCCGACCAGACGGCCCGCGGGCTGCCGCCGGTCGCGAGGTGCCGCAGGAACGCCGGTCCCGGCTGGTGGTCGACCCACGCCGCCTCCCCTGCGGCAGCGTCATGCGCCCAGGGACCGGCGGGGGCGGACGGTTCCTTCTCCGTGGTCGCATGCCGTTGCGGGATCGCGAGCCGGAGCACGTCGGAGCGGGTCCCGGCGTACCTCTCCGCCAGCTCGCCCGCCAGCGTCGCGATCTGCGGGTGCAGGACGGGCTCCGCGCTGACGACTCGGCGCAACGGGGCGAGCCGGCCGGTGTGGTCGCTCTCGGCGCCGCGGGCGAGCACGAAGCCGTCCACGTCCTGCCCGGCGAAGCGCACCTTCACCCGGGCACCCGGCACCGCTGTGTCGGCCATCGCGACCGGCACCGTGTAGTCGAAGGTCCGGTCGAGGTGTGGCAGCGGCACGTCGACCAGCACCCGCGCGACCGGGTCGACCGCCGCCGGCTCAGCCTCGGCAGCCTTGCGTGCCTTGGTGGCGCGCGCCTTGGCCTGCGACGCCTTGACCGTCGCCCGGACCATCCCGGGCAGCAGCTCCGGATCGTCGGCGTCGGCCATGGGCGCAGTTCTACCAGCGCCCACGGACGACCTCAGGACTACTGTCGCTTCTTGGGCTTCGCCTTCACCTTCCCGGTGGCCTTCGACGTCGCCGATGCCGTCTGGTAGCCGCTCTTCGACCCGGTCACCCGGACCGAGATCTTCTTGCCCTTGTCTCGGGCCACCAGCTTGTACTTGGCCTTCGTCGCCTTCTTGATCGGCTTGCCGTTGCGCAGCCACTGCAGCTTCACGCTCACGCCGGCGGGGCCCCAGGTCCCAGGTTTGGCGGCCAGGACCGAGCCGACCCGGGCCTTCCCCTTGATCGTCGGCTTCCCCTTGACGAGCGTGCCGGCGGCCGCAGCTGCCGTGGGAGCGCTGACCGCGGTGCTGGGGTTGGAGCCGGGGCGAGTGCCGGTCACCTGGACGGCGAGTGCCGCCCCGACGTCGGACGCGGTCGGCGTGTACGTCGTCGAGGTAGCGCCGGCGATCGGCGCGGCGTTGCGCAACCACTGGAAGGCGAACGCGACCTGGCCGGCTGGCGTCCACGCCCCCGGCGAGGCGGTCAGCGGCGAGTCCACCCGGGGGGTTCCGGAGATGATCGGTAGCGCGGAGTTCACGACGAGGATGTCGCAGGTGTACACGGTGATGTCGTCGAGGGCCCACCCGACGAGGCCGACCGAGCTGTCCGTCGAGAGCGTGAACTGTGCCTTGACGGTCTTGCCAGCGTACGACGAGAGGTCAGCGCGGCTGGCCACGAAGCCGCGGCTGTCGCCGCCGAAGCCGACCGTTGCGGTCGTCGGTGTGCCGTAGGTCTTGTCGATCACGTCTGTCGGACCGTTGACCCACGGGAGGCCGGCGGCATCTGCGGCAGGCGCGGCGTCGCCGGTGTCGTCCACCTCGACCGTGCCCGCGTCGTAGAAGGCGCCGGGCTCCCAGTCCAGCGCCCGCCACTGCTGGAAGTGGAGGTAGGAGGCCTGACCGGCGGGTAGCGTCACCCCGGCGCTCATCGCGAGCGACATCGTCCTCGTGGTCGAAGCGTCGGCCACGCTCCACGAGTCTGGTCCGGTGTGGGCGATCGCGCCGTCACGGCTCCAGCTGGTCGACGTGAGCTTCGTCGCCGCGACGCCGGTCTCGCTGTCGAAGAGGACCCGCTTGACCCCCGTCGGACAGGTCGCCTCCGCGTCCGCAGGCTGGGGATTGTTGGTCGGCGTCTGGCGCAGTTCGGTCGCCAGGGTCGCCTTGTGGACCTCGATGCAGTCGGCGGCGGTGAATCCGGCGGTCCCGGCGGCGAGCAGCGCCTGGCAGCTCTGGTCCAGCACCGCCGCCTCGTCGGCGTAGTCGCTGCCCGAGGTGAGGGTCTGGTCGACGAGGAGCCAGAGCTTGGCGGACTTCGTCAGCGCGGTGTCCCCGGAGTCGATCCCGGTCATGGTCTGGCCGTTGAACGACCCGCCCTGGGAGATCAGGTACGCCGTCTTGTTGCCGACGCCCGAGTTGGTGTGGACGCCGTCGTTGTCCGGGTAGGTGTAGGAATCCTGGACGTAGTGGGTGCTCGAGGTCTTGTCCGGGTCGCCCTTGAGCGTCGGGTCCTTCATGTTGCGGAGCCCGGTCGGATAGCCCGGGATGTCCTCTCCGAGGTTCCAGTCGGCATCGGACTCGACGCCATGTCGGTGGTCGACGATCTCGCCGATGATGTCCGAGATCGACTCGTTCATCGCCCCCGACTGGCCCCAGTAGAAGAGCCCGGAGTTGCGCTCGGTGAAGCCGTGAGTGATCTCGTGACCCACGACGTCGTCGGCGCCGGCGTAGCCCTGGCCGTAGTACATCTGCGAGCCGTTCCAGAACGCGTTGTTGTAGGGGCAGGAGGTTTCGACGTCCGTGTAACACCACCGAACCGTCGAGGCGAGCTTCTTGACGCCACCCACGTTGATGCCGAGGACCTCGGTGAGGTCGGTACCACCGACCTGCTGGTAGAAGTCCGAGACGACGCCGCTGAGGTCGTACGCCGTGTTGACGTCGGCCCCGGCCGTGGGGCCGCCCTCAACACGGGCGAAGCCCGCCGTGCAGGCGATGTCGTTGGCCCGCCGAACATTCCCGTTGTCGCAGACCACCCGGTCGGCGTGTGCGATCTCGTCGGTGTCCATCAGGATGCCGCCGGTGCGGTCGTCGACCAGGATCTGGCGCCGCTGGTCGACCCCGCGGGAGACGTGGACCCGCCACACGGTCCGGTCGGCCTGAGCGGGATCCCCGCCGATGAGCCCGGCGTCGAGCAGCCAACGACCGTCGCTCTCGACCGTCAGGTCACCGGCGCCGTTGCGCTTCACGAACGCGGCACGTGCCGCGTCGAGTGCCTCGTCCTCGGTCACGGTGGCGCCGGCCACGCTGGTCGCGTCGCTGGTCTCGGCCAGGATCGAGGAGAGCTCGTTCCCGGAGCCCATGCTGACGACGACCTGACCGCCCAGCACCGGGACGCCGTCCACCCTCTGCTGGTAGCGGACCACGTCACCGGTGGACGTCTCCGAGACATCGGTCCGGGCCAGCGTCGTACCAGACTCGGCGGTGCCGAAGGCGGCGCCGTAGCGCGCCACGTGAGCTGCCGCCGCGGCCGCCGGGCTCATGGAAGCCCGCACAGCCGGGTTGTCGACGTCGGCTCGGGCCGGGACGCCGACGAACTCGGCGGTGCCGTCACCGGACGCCCGGATCGTCAGCGGACGATCGGCATCCTGGTCGAGGCGAGCCAGCGCCTGGTCGACCGGGTCGGCGGCATCCGACGGCGCAGGGGTGACGGCGACGAGAGCACCTGCAGCGAGGGTGACGGCGAGCAGACGAGCGAGGCCATTGTCTCGGGGCACCCGCTCAGGCTAGGGGCACCAACAGACAGCGGACATGCCCCAGGTGGGCATGTCCGCTGTCCGGATGCTGTGAGACTCAGAGACCGGCGGCGGCCTTCAGGGCGTCGGCGCGGTCGGTGCGCTCCCAGGTGAACTCGGGGAGCTCGCGGCCGAAGTGGCCGTACGCCGCGGTCTTGGCGTAGATCGGGCGCAGCAGGTCGAGGTCGCGGATGATCGCGGCGGGCCGCAGGTCGAAGACCTCGAGCACGGCCTTCTGGATCGCCTCGTCGGGCACGACGCCGGTGCCGAACGTCTCGATGAAGACACCCACGGGCTGGGCCTTGCCGATCGCGTAGGCGACCTGGGCCTCGCAACGGCGGGCCAGACCGGCGGCGACGACGTTCTTGGCGACCCAGCGCATCGCGTAGGCGGCCGAGCGGTCGACCTTCGACGGGTCCTTGCCGGAGAAGGCGCCGCCACCGTGGCGCGCCATCCCGCCGTACGTGTCGACGATGATCTTGCGACCGGTCAGGCCGGCGTCGCCCATCGGACCACCGACCACGAAGCGACCCGTCGGGTTGACCAGCAGGCGGTAGCCCTCGGACGGGATCGGGAACGTGTCGAGCACCGGGTCGATCACGTGCTTCTTGATGTCGGCCTCGAGCGCGTCGAGCTCGGTCTCCTCGGCGTGCTGCGTGGACAGCACGACGGTGTCGACGCGCACCGGACGGTTGTCGGCGTCGTACTCGATGGTGACCTGGGTCTTGCCATCGGGGCGCAGGTAGGCCAGCGTGCCGTCCTTGCGGACGGCGCTCAGCTGCTCGGCGAGGCGCTGCGCGATCACGATCGGCAGTGGCATCAGCACGTCGGTGTCGTCGCAGGCGTAACCGAACATCAGGCCCTGGTCGCCTGCGCCCTGCTTGTCCATCGCGTCCACGGAGCCGGTGCGGCTCTCGTGGCCGGTGTCGACGCCCTGGGCGATGTCGCCGGACTGGCCGCCGATCGCGACCATCACGCCGCACGAGGCGCCGTCGAAGCCCTTGACGGACGAGTCGTAGCCGATCGCGAGGATCCGGTCGCGGACCTTCTGCTTGATGTCGACGTAGCCGGTGGTGGTCACCTCGCCGGCGACGACCACGAGGCCCGTGGTCAGCAGCGTCTCGACAGCCACTCGGCTGTGCGGGTCCTGCTCGAGCATCGCGTCGAGGACCGAGTCGCTGATCTGGTCGGCGATCTTGTCCGGGTGGCCCTCGGTCACCGATTCCGACGTGAAGAGACGTCCAGTCACTGCTGCTCCTTGTTGCACGGTGGTGGTGCGGAACACCCTAACGGGCGTCCCAGATGGCGGTACGGCGGTCTCAGAGCCTCATGCGAGGCGGGCGAGCACCTGGTCCCAGATGACATGGGCGAGGGCGGCCTTCGAACCGCGCGGCACTTCGACGACGGCACCGTCGGCCGCGAGGATCACGGCCTCGTTGTCGGGGCTGCCGAAGACGGCTCCCCCGCTCACGTCGTTGACGACGAGCAGGTCACAGCCCTTGCGAGCCAGCTTCGTCCGCGCCAGGTCGAGCACCGATCCCGTGGCGTCGCCGGTCTCGGCGGCAAAACCGACGACGACCTGCCCGGCGCGGGCCCGGTCGGCGCCGATCTCTCGGAGGATGTCGGGGTTCTGGACCAGCTCGATGGCCGGCGCGGACCCGTCGGCGGCCTTCTTGATCTTCGCGTCGCTGACGCCGGTGGGGCGGAAGTCCGCCGGGGCCGCGGCCATCACGACGGCGTCGGCAGCGGTTGCCGCGGAGACGACCTCCTGCCGCAGCTGCGCGGTGGTCTCGACCCGGACGACCTTCACGCCGGCAGGGTCCGGCAGGGTCACGTTGGCGGCGACCAGGGTCACCTCGGCGCCGCGGGCGGCCGCCGCACGGGCCAGCGCGTAGCCCTGGAGCCCCGAGGAGCGGTTGCCGAGGAACCGCACCGGGTCGAGGTACTCCCGGGTGCCTCCGGCCGAGACGACGAGGTGCCGGCCGGCGAGGTCGAGGCTCGTCGTGCCCCGGGCGAGCACCTCACGGCAGATCTCGAAGATCTCGTCGGGCTCGGGCAGGCGACCCTTGCCGGTGTCCTTGCCGGTCAACCGGCCCTCGGCCGGCTCGATCACCAGCACGCCGCGGGAGCGCAACGTCGCGACGTTGGCGCGCGTCGCGGGGTGCTCCCACATCTCGGTGTGCATCGCCGGCGCGAAGACCACCGGACAGCGGGCCGTGAGGAGCGTGTTGGTGAGCAGGTCGTCGGCCAGGCCGTGGGTGGCCTTCGCGAGCAGGTCGGCGGTCGCCGGCGCGACCACGACGAGGTCGGCCCCCTGCCCGATCCGGACGTGCGGGACCTCGTGGACCCCCGACCAGACATCGGTCGAGACCGGCTTGCCGGACAGCGCGGCCCAGGTCGGGGCGCCGACGAACTCCAGGGCCGCGGCCGTGGGGACGACGGTGACATCGTGGCCGGACTCGGTGAAGCGCCGGAGCAGCTCGCACGCCTTGTAGGCGGCGATCCCACCGGACACCCCCAGAACGACACGAGGCCGCATCCCGGAGGAAACGGCCTCGTCGTGGGTCTCGGTCATGGACCCTTCAGGTCACTTGTCCGCGGCCTCGGCGGCAGCCTGAGCGGCAGCCTCCTCGGCGGCGAGCTCGGCGGGGTCGATGTCCTCACAGACCAACAGGTCGTCGTTGATCTCGCGGAGCGCGATCGACAGCGGCTTCTCCTGCACGTGGGTGTCCACGAGCGGGCCGACGTACTCGAGCAGGCCCTCACCGAGCTGCGAGTAATAGGCATTGATCTGCCGGGCGCGCTTGGCGCTGAAGAGAACCAACTTGTACTTGCTGTCGGTCTTGGAAAGCAGGTCGTCGATCGAAGGGTTGGTGACACCCTCGGCGGCGATGTTCGGGGCAGACACGCAGAAGCCTCACAGGTTAGTTGGGGATTGCAGCATCAAGGCTACCAACTCCTCGGCTGCAGCGTGAACTTCGTGGTTCACGATGCTCACGTCGAACTCCGCCTCGGCGGCCAGTTCCTCGCGCGCGGTGACCAGTCGACGCTCGCGCTCCTCCTCGGTCTCGGTGCCGCGACCGACCAGCCGGCGGACCAGCTCGTCCCAGGACGGCGGCTTCAGGAAGACGAAAAGTGCGTCGGGCATCGTCTCCCGCACCTGGCGGGCACCCTGAAGGTCGATCTCGAGCATTGCCGGCCGCCCCTCGGCAAGCGCGGCCTCGACCGGCTGCCGCGGGGTGCCGTAGCGAGCGGCCTTGTGGACGACCGCCCACTCGAGCAGGTCTCCGCGCTCGACCATCGTGTCGAACTGGTCGTCGTCGACGAACCAGTAGTGCACTCCGTCCTGCTCCCCCGGTCGCGGCGCCCGCGTGGTCGCGGAGACCGAGATCCAGGCCTCGGGGTGGTGGCGGCGTACGTCGGCGGCGACGGTGCCCTTGCCGACCGCGGTCGGTCCCGCGAGCACGACGAGGCGGGAGCGTGGGGCCGAGCCCGTCACGGTCGGCGCGTCGGCTGCGGAGGTCTCGACACGCTCCGTCACGACCTCGTCCCTCGGTCGTGGTCGCTGCTCGACCACCATCGAGCGAACGCCCGTTCGTTCCTCACGGGCCTCCGCTCAATCACGCGCCGCGAACTCCTTCTCGAGCGCGGCCACCTGCTTGGTGCCCAGGCCCCGGACGCGGCGGCTCTCGGCGATGCCGAGCCGCTCCATCAGCTGACGGGCGCGCACCTTGCCGAGCCCGGGCATCGCCTGGAGCAGGTCGACGACCCGCATCTTCCCGATGACCTCGTTGCGCTGGCCCTCCTGGAGCACGTCGGCGATCGAGGCGCCGGAGTTCTTCAGTCGGTTCTTGACCTCGGCCCGCTCTCTCCGAGAAGCGGCGGCCTTGTCGAGGGCCGCCTGACGTTGTTCAGGGGTGAGCGGGGGCAGAGCCACGAGCGCGGGTCCTTCGGGGTGGGAGACGGGGGCAGGGACGCAAGTGGTCAATCTAGTCAGAACCGAGGACCCGCAGCAATCGGCGTCCACGGTGGTGCGGACGGCCCACAGCGTCAGAGAAAGAGCGGGGTGTGACAGACGTCGCGCACCTGCTGCTCGACGGCCTTCAGGGCCTGGAGGGTCTCCGCAGACGTGAGCCGGCGCGATGCCGCCAGGATCTGCTTCTGCTCCTCCGGTGTCACGCCGGGTGGCGGGCTCGCCGGGTCGTAGGTGTCCGGGTCTGCGCCTGCGGCCTCCACGGCCTCCCGCAGCCCCCCGATGCCACCTACCAGTGCCTGCCACTCGTCGGCGATGTCGCTCGGCGCCCGGTCCTGCAGCTCCCGGAAGATGTCGAGGGCCTCCAGGAGGGCATCTGGGTCCGTGCTCCCGATCTGCTCGCTGAGTGCCTTCTGGTTGTCCTTCACCGCGTCGCAGTAGCCGTCCTTGTCGTCCCCGCAGGCAACGAGCAGGGGCACGACCAGCCCGAGCAGGACCAGGCGCCTCACGAGCGCAGGTCGTCGTTGGCTCGCTGGACGGCGTCGCGCATGGCGGTCTGGTCGGGGCCGGCCCGGAGCACCTCGCGCGACGAGCTCGGCAGCACGACGGCGCTGCCGAAGATCCGCCGTACGTCGGCGACGGTCCCGCCCTGGGCTCCGAACCCCGGCGCGAGGATCGGGCCGTTGAAGCCGAAGTCCTCATCGGACTCGCCGATGGTGGCGCCGATGACGGCACCGAAGGATCCGAGCGGCTCGGCACCGTCGTTGAGCCGGCGCAGGTGCTCGAGCATCAGTCCGGCGACCGTGGCGCCGTCGTCGGTGCGCGCGTGCTGGACCTCCGGGCCCTCCTTGTTGGAGGTCAGCGCGAGCACGAACAGCCCGGCGTCGTTGACCCGGGCGGTCTCGACGAACGGGTCCAGGGACCCGAAGCCGAGGTAGGGGCTGACCGTCACGGCGTCGGCCGCGAGCGGCGAGCTCTGGTCGAGGTAGGCGTCGGCGTACGCCTGGCTGGTGGATCCGATGTCGCCGCGCTTCACGTCGAGCAGGGTGAGCGCGCCGGCGGCGCGGGACTGCGCCAGCACCTTCTCGAGGACGGCGATGCCGCGGCTGCCGAACCGCTCGTAGAAGGCCGACTGCGGCTTGACCACCGAGACGTACGGCGCGACCGCCTCGACGACCGTCAGCGCGAACGTCTCGAGGCCGGCGACGTCGTCGGCGAGCCCCCAGTCGAGCAGCAGGGCCGAGTGCGGGTCGATGCCGACGCAGAACGGGCCGCGGTCGGCGATCGCGGCGTGCAGACGGGCTCCAAAGGTCACTGGGCGACTCCCTTGACGATCCGGCGGGGCCACAGCGGCCCCTCGTAGATGAACGCGGTGTAGCCCTGGAGCAGGGTGGCGCCGGCGTCCAGGCGGGCCTGAGCGTCAGCGACCGTGGTGATGCCACCGACCCCGATGAGCGTGAGGTCCGGGCCGACCCGGCCGCGCAGCAGGCGGAGCACCTCGAGCGACCGGTCGGTCAGCGGGCGACCGGACAGTCCACCGGCGCCCACCTCCTGGACCTTGCTCGTCGGAGTCCGCAGTCCGGCACGGGAGATGGTCGTGTTGGTGGCGATGATGCCGTCCAGCCCGATCGCGAGCGCCATGTCGGCCACGCCGAGCACGTCCTCGTCGGCCAGGTCGGGGGCGATCTTCACCAGCAGCGGCACGCGGGTGTCCCGAGCCTGGTCCGCCGCACGACGGACGTGCTCGAGGAGCGGCTGGAGCTTCTCGACGGCCTGCAGGTTGCGCAGGCCGGGCGTGTTGGGCGAGCTGACGTTGACGACCAGGTAGTCGGCGTACGGCGAGAGCAGGCGGGCACTCTTCTCGTAGTCCGACTCGACCGCGGCCTGGTCGTCGTCGGGGACGACCTTGGTCTTGCCGATGTTGACCCCGAGGACGACGCCGGGCCTGCGGCCGCGGGCCTTCAGACGGGCGGCGACCACCTCGGCGCCGTCGTTGTTGAAGCCCATCCGGTTGACGACCGCGCGGTCCTCGGGCAGCCGGAAGAGCCGCGGCGTCGGGTTGCCGGGCTGACCCTCCCCCGTCACCGTGCCGATCTCGACGTGCCCGAAGCCCAGAGCCGCGAGGGCGTCGATGCCGACGGCGTTCTTGTCGAAGCCGGCCGCCAGGCCGAGCACGTTGGGGAAGGTCAGGCCCAACGCCTGCACCGGTGTCCCCGGCGCTCCGACACTTCTGGCCAGGAGAGCGGTGACCGGTCGCCCCGCCCGGATCGCCCGGAACGCCGTGTGGTGCGCCCTCTCCGGGTCGGTGCGGGTCAGGACGTGGTCGAAGAGAGCCCGGTAGATCACCGGCGGGCCCAGTCCTGCAGCGAGCGCACACCGATCTCGCCGCGCTTCAGCGCCTCGATGCCCTGGACCGCCGCGCCGAGGCCCTGGACGGTCGTGATGCACGGGATGTTGGCCATGATCGCCGCGGTGCGGATCTCGTAGCCGTCGAGCCGTGCGGACGCGCCGCTGGTCGAGCCGTTGGGTGTGTTGATGACCAGCTGGATGTCCCCGTCGAGGATGAGCTGCACGGTGGTCTGCTCACCGTTCGGGCCCTCACCCTCCCAGTGCTTGCGCACGATCGTGGTCTGCACGCCGTTGCGCCGCAGCACCTCCGCGGTGCCCTGGGTCGCGAGGATCTCGAAACCGTGGTCGGCGAGCACCTTGATCGGGAAGATCATGTGCCGCTTGTCGCGGTTGGCCATGCTCACGAAGACCTTGCCGCTGGTCGGCAGCGGGCCGAACGCCCCGGCCTGCGCCTTGGCGAAGGCCGAGCCGAAGTCGGCGTCGAAGCCCATCACCTCGCCGGTCGACTTCATCTCCGGGCCGAGCACGGTGTCGACCTGCTTGCCGTCGGGACTGCGGAACCGGTTGAACGGCATCACCGCCTCCTTGACGGCGATCGGCTGGTCGGCGGGCAGCGTGCCGCCGTCACCGGTCGCCGGCAGCAGCCCGGCGGTGCGCAGGTCGGCGATCGACTCACCGAGCATCACCCGCGCGGCGGCCTTGGCGAGCTGGGTCGCGGTCGCCTTGGAGACGAACGGCACGGTCCGGCTGGCGCGCGGGTTGGCCTCGAGCACGTAGAGCACGTCGGAGCCCAGGGCGAACTGGATGTTGAGCAGACCGAGCACACCGACGCCCTTCGCGATCGCCTCGGTGGCCGTGCGGATCCGGTCGATCTCGGCCTTGCCCAGGGTGATCGGCGGCAGCGCGCAGGACGAGTCGCCGGAGTGGATGCCGGCCTCCTCGATGTGCTCCATCACGCCGCCGAGGAAGAGCTCGGTGCCGTCATACAGCGCGTCCACGTCGATCTCGACCGCATCGTCGATGAACCGGTCGACCAGCACCGGGTGCGCCGGGCCGATCTCGGTCGAGCGGGCGATGTAGCCCTCGAGCGAGGTGTCGTCGTACACGATCTCCATGCCGCGGCCGCCCAGGACGTACGACGGCCGCACCATGACCGGGTAGCCGATCTCGGCCGCGATCCGGTGGGCGTCGGGGAAGCTGGTGGCCATGCCGTACTTCGGCGCCGGCAGCCCGGCGTCGGCGAGCACCCGCCCGAAGGCACCGCGCTCCTCGGCCAGGTGAATCGCCTCGGGTGAGGTGCCCAGGATCGTGACGCCGTTGTCCTTGAGTCCCTGCGCGAGACCCAGCGGAGTCTGTCCGCCGAGCTGGCAGATGACGCCCGCGACCGGTCCAGCCTGCTCCTCCGCGTGGACGATCTCGAGGACGTCCTCGAGGGTCAGCGGCTCGAAGTAGAGCCGGTCGGAGGTGTCGTAGTCGGTCGAGACCGTCTCGGGGTTGCAGTTGACCATGATCGTCTCGTAGCCGGCCTCGGAGAGCGTCAGTGAGGCGTGCACGCACGAGTAGTCGAACTCGATGCCCTGGCCGATCCGGTTGGGGCCCGAGCCGAGGATGATCACGGCCTGCTTCTCGCGAGGGGTCACCTCGGACTCCTCGTCGTACGACGAGTAGTGGTAGGGCGTGGCCGCGGCGAACTCGGCCGCGCAGGTGTCGACGGTCTTGTAGACCGGCCGGATGCCGAGCGCGTGCCGCACTCCGCGTACGACGTCGGCCGTCATGCCGCGGATCTTGCCGATCTGCACGTCGGAGAACCCGTGCCGCTTGGCCTTGCGCAGCAGCTCGGGCGTGAGCTCGGGAGCGGCGGTGACCTCCTCGGCGATCTCGTTGATCAGCAGCAGCTGGTCGACGTACCAGGGATCGATCTTGGTGTGCTCGAAGACCTCGTCGGCCGTCGCGCCGGCGCGGAGCGCGTCCATGACCTTCTTGAGGCGGCCGTCGTGCGGGACCTCGATCTCGGCGAGCAGCGCGTCCTTGTCGAGCGCGACCCACTCCTGGTGCCAGTCGAAGACGGCGTCCTTCGACTCCAGCGAGCGCAGCGCCTTCTGCAGCGCCTCGGTGAAGTTGCGGCCGATCGCCATCGCCTCGCCGACCGACTTCATGTGCGTGGTCAGCCGTGGGTCGGCACCGGGGAACTTCTCGAACGCGAACCGCGGCACCTTCACCACGACGTAGTCGAGCGTCGGCTCGAACGCCGCCGGGGTGCTCGAGCCGTCGGCGCGCAGGGTGATGTCGTTGGGGATCTCGTCGAGGGTGTAGCCGATCGCGACCTTGGCCGCGATCTTCGCGATCGGGAAGCCGGTCGCCTTGGAGGCGAGCGCGCTCGACCGGGAGACACGGGGGTTCATCTCGATGACGATCACCCGCCCGTCTGCGGGGTTGACGGCGTACTGGATGTTGCAGCCGCCGGTGTCGACGCCGACCTCGCGGATGATGCCGATCGCGAGGTCACGCAGGTGCTGGTACTCGCGGTCGGTCAGGGTCATGGCCGGCGCGACGGTGATCGAGTCGCCGGTGTGCACGCCCATCGGGTCGAGGTTCTCGATCGAGCAGATGATGACGACGTTGTCGGCCTTGTCGCGCATCACCTCCAGCTCGTACTCCTTCCAGCCGATGATCGACTCCTCGATGAGGACCTCGGTCGTCGGGCTGGCAGCGAGGCCGGCGCCGGCGATGCGCGCCAGGTCGTCCTCGCTGTACGCGATGCCGGAGCCGGTGCCGCCCATCGTGAACGACGGACGGACCACCACGGGGTAGCCGAGATCGGCGACCGCCTTCTCGCAGTCCTCGAGCGTGTGGCACACGAAGCTCTTCGCGGTCTCGCCGCCGACCTTCTCGACGATCGCGTTGAAGAGCTCGCGGTTCTCACCGCGGTGGATCGCGTCGAAGCTGGCGCCGATCATCTCGACGCCGTACTTCTCCAGCACGCCGTTCTCGTGCAGCGCGATCGCCGCGTTGAGGGCGGTCTGACCGCCGAGCGTCGGCAACAGCGCGTCGGGGCGCTCCTTGGCGATCACCTTCTCGACGAAGTCGGGCGTGATCGGCTCGACGTACGTCGCGTCGGCGAACTCGGGGTCGGTCATGATCGTGGCCGGGTTGGAGTTCACCAGGATGACCCGGATGCCCTCCTCCTTGAGCACCCGGCAGGCCTGGGTGCCGGAGTAGTCGAACTCGCAGGCCTGGCCGATGATGATCGGCCCGGAGCCGATCACCATGACGGACTTGATGTCCTCGCGCTTCGGCATCAGACGGTGCCCTCCATGAGCTGTACAAAGCGGTCGAAGAGGTACGCCGCGTCGTGCGGGCCGGCGGCGGCCTCGGGGTGGTACTGGACGGAGAAGCCCTTCAGCTTCCCTGCATCGCGGAGCTCGAGGCCCTCGACCACGTCGTCGTTGAGGCAGACGTGGCTCACCGTCGCCTCGCCGTACGGCGTCGTCGTGCTGCCCTCGAGAGGTGCGTCGACCGCGAAGCCGTGGTTGTGCGCGGTGACCTCGACCTTGCCCGTGGTGCGGTCCATCACCGGCTGGTTGATGCCGCGGTGGCCGTACTTCAGCTTGTAGGTGCCGAACCCGAGCGCGCGGCCGAAGAGCTGGTTGCCGAAGCAGATCCCGAAGTAGGGCAGGTCCCGCGCCAGCGCGCCCTGCAGCAGGGCGACCTGGTCGGTGGTCGCCGCCGGGTCGCCGGGACCGTTGGAGAAGAACAGCCCGTCCGGCTGGATCGCGAGCACCTCGTCGAGGGTGGCGGTCGCGGGGACCACGTGCACCTCGACGCCACGCTCGGCCATCCGGTGCGGCGTCATCGTCTTGATGCCGAGGTCGAGCGCGACGACTGTGAACCGCTTGTCACCGTGCGCCGAGACGACGTAGGTCTCCCCCGTCGACACCTCGGAGGCGAGCTCCGCGCCCGCCATCTCGCCCGACGCACGCACCCGCTCGAGCAGGGCTGCCGCGTCGGTCTCGGTCGACGAGATCCCGACCCGCATCGCGCCGCGCTCGCGCAGGTGGCGGGTCAGCGCGCGGGTGTCGATGCCCGAGATCCCGACGACACTCTGCGCCCGCAGCTCGTCGTCGAGGCTCCGCTCGGCGCGCCAGTTGGAGACGCGGCGGGCGGGGTCGCGCACGACGTACCCGGCGACCCAGATCCGCGAGGACTCGGTGTCCTCGTCGTTGACGCCGGTGTTGCCGATGTGCGGAGCCGTCATCACGACGACCTGGCGGTGGTACGACGGGTCGGTGAGCGTCTCCTGGTAGCCGGTCATACCGGTGTTGAAGACCGCCTCGCCGAAGGTCTCCCCCTCGGCGCCGTACGCCTCGCCGGTGAAGGTGCGCCCGTCC
The DNA here is from genome assembly GCF_039543845.1 of Nocardioides endophyticus. Lineage (NCBI taxonomy): Bacteria > Bacillati > Actinomycetota > Actinomycetes > Propionibacteriales > Nocardioidaceae > Nocardioides > Nocardioides endophyticus. The sequence continues at coordinate 63,302 of NZ_BAABKN010000026.1, forward strand.
TCGAGGACCAGCAGTGCCGACTTCTTGCGGGCGCTCATGCGAGCTTCCCGTCGAGCACGGTCGCCTTGCCGCGGAGGAACGTCGCGACCACGCGGCCGGGCAGCTCCATCCCGCGGTACGGCGTGTTACGGCTCAGGCTGGCCGACTCCGAGGGGTCCACCGTGCGGGTCGCCGCCGGGTCGTAGAGCACCACGTTGGCAGGCTCACCCAGCTCGATCGGGCGGCCGTGCTCGGCCACCCGGCCGATCCGGGCCGGGGCGTAGGACATCCGCTCGGCGACGCCGGCCCAGTCGAGCAGCCCGGCGTCGACCATCGTCTGCTGCACAATCGAGAGCGCGGTCTCGAGGCCGAGCATGCCGAAGGCGGCGGCCGCCCACTCGCAGTCCTTGTCCTCGTGCGGGTGCGGCGCGTGGTCGGTGGCGACGATGTCGATGGTGCCGTCTGCCAGACCGGCGCGCAGCGCCTCGACGTCGGTCTGCGAGCGCAGCGGCGGGTTGACCTTGTAGATGGGGTCGTACGTCGTGGCCAGCTGGTCGGTCAGCAGCAGGTGGTGGGGGCAGGCCTCGGCGGTGACGTCGACGCCCTTGCTCTTGGCCCAGCGCACGATGTCGACCGAACCGGCGGTGGACACGTGGCAGACGTGCAGCCGGGAGCCGACGTGCTCGGCGAGCAGCACGTCGCGGGCGATGATCGCCTCCTCGGCGACCGCGGGCCAGCCCGCCAGGCCGAGGCGGCCCGAGAGCTCGCCCTCGTTCATCTGCGCGCCCTCGGTGAGCCGGGGCTCTTGGGCGTGCTGGGCGATCACCCCGTCGAACGCCTTGACGTACTCCAGCGCCCGGCGCATCAGCACCGCGTCGCTGACACACTTGCCGTCGTCCGAGAAGATCCGGACCCGGGCGGCCGAGTCGGCCATCGCGCCGAGCTCGGCGAGCCGCTCGCCCTCGAGACCGACGGTGACCGCGCCGATCGGGTAGACGTCGCAGTGGCCGGCCTCGCGGCCGAGGCGCCAGACCTGCTCGACGACGCCGGCGGTGTCGGCGACCGGCTCGGTGTTGGCCATCGCGTGCACGGCGGTGAAGCCGCCGAGCGCTGCGGCCTGGGTGCCGGAGTCGACCGTCTCGGCGTCCTCACGGCCCGGTTCGCGCAGGTGCGTGTGGAGGTCGACCAGGCCGGGCAGCGCGACCAACCCGGTGCCGTCGATCTCGACGACCTCGTCGTGGACGCCCTCCTCGGGCCGCACGCCGACGCCCCAGACAGATCCGTTGGCGATCACCAGATCGGTCGGTTCGCCGTCGAGGATGCGGACGCCGCGGATCCAGTAGGCGGTGGTGCTGGTCATTCCGTCTCTCCGATCGATGGCTCGGAACCCCCGAGCAGCAGGTACAGGACGGCCATCCGTACGGCGACGCCGTTGGTGACCTGTTCGACGATCACCGAGCGGTCGCTGTCGGCGACGTCCGCGGTGATCTCCATGCCCCGGACCATCGGCCCGGGGTGCATCACGATCGTGTGGTCCTGGAGCATCGCCATCCGCTTACCGTCCAGGCCGTAGCGGCGCGAGTACTCCCGCGCGGTCGGGAAGAACCCGCCGTGCATCCGCTCCCGCTGGACCCGCAGCATCATCACGGCGTCGGCCTTGGGCAGCACGCTGTCGAGGTCGTACGACGTCTCGACCGGCCAGCCCTCGATGCCGACCGGCAGCAGGGTCGGTGGCGCGACCAGGGTCACCTCGGCGCCGAGGGTCCGCAGCAGCAGCGCGTTGGACCGGGCGACCCGGCTGTGCAGCACGTCGCCGACGATCGCGATCTTGCGACCCTCCAGCCCGCTGGGCTTCGACTCCCCGAGGTGCTTCCACATCGTGAAGGCGTCCAGCAGCGCCTGGGTCGGGTGCTCGTGGGTGCCGTCTCCGGCGTTGACGACACTGGAGCGGACCCAGCCGGAGTGCGCCAGCAGGTGCGGGGCGCCGCTGGAGCCGTGCCGGACGACGACCGCGTCGGCGCCCATCGCCTCCAGGGTCAGCGCGGTGTCCTTGAGGCTCTCGCCCTTCGACAGGCTCGACCCCTTGGCCGAGAAGTTGATGACGTCCGCGCTGAGCCGCTTGGCCGCCGCCTCGAACGAGATCCGGGTGCGGGTCGAGTCCTCGAAGAAGAGGTTGACCACGGTGCGACCGCGCAGCGCCGGCAGCTTCTTGATCGGCCGATCGGCCAGCGACCTCATCTCGTCGGCGGTCGTGAGGACCAGCTCGGCGTCGTCGCGGCTCAGGTCGGCCGCGCTGAGCAGGTGCCGCTTCACGCCCCCACCCCCTGGATCGTGACCGCGTCGGTCTCGTCGACCCCGGCGAGGGTGACCTTGACCCGCTCGACCAGCGAGGTCGGCAGGTTCTTGCCGACGAAGTCGGCGCGGATCGGCAGCTCGCGGTGCCCGCGGTCGACCAGCACCGCGAGGCGCACCGCCTTGGGCCGGCCGATGTCGTTGAGCGCATCGAGCGCTGCGCGGATCGTGCGGCCGGAGAAGAGGACGTCGTCGACCAGGACGACGACCTTGCCGTCGATGCCGCCGGCCGGGATCTGCGTGGGCAGCAGCGCACGCGCCGGCTTCATCCGCAGGTCGTCGCGGTACATCGTCACGTCGATCGAGCCGACCGGGACGTCGAACCCCTCGACGGCTGCCATCCGCTCGGCGATCCGCTCGGCGAGCGGCACGCCGCGGCTCGGGATGCCCAGGAGGACGAGGTCCTGGGCGCCCTTGTTGCGCTCGAGGATCTCGTGCGAGATGCGGGTCAGAGCCCGGGTGATGTCACCGGCGTCGAGGACGACGCGGGACGCGGTCGATGGTTCGGGGGTTGCAGGCTGAGCACACACCAGTGCTGAGACCTCCTTCTCCGCCTCACGGGACGGCTCGTTAAAGGATGTCGATCGAGAGGAACCCTACCCGCGCCGCAGGCACCGGGCGAACCGGGCCCGGGCGATTCTCAGGAGTTGGACTGATCCTGTATCTCCTCGGCCCAGGCCCCGTGCTCGACGCGGGCCCAGTGCCGCGCGACCCGCCCGGTGCGCATCCCTCGGCGCGCCTCCGGGTCCCGGATCGCGTAGACGATGTGGCCGATCACCAGCAGCCCGAGACCGAGCGCGAACCAGTCGTGCACGAAGGTCGCGCCGGACCGCCAGGACAGGCGGACCAGCCCGGTCCAGTACATGACGGCGCCGGTGCCGAGGAGCACGCCGGTCGAGCCGGCCACCAGCCAGGCGTTGATCTTCTGGCCGGCGTTGAACTTGCCCACCGGGATGGTGTCGTCACGCCGGGTCCGGCTGCGCAGCCACTGCCAGTCGGCGGGGGTGAACCGGTTGAGCCGTCGCACGTCGGAGCGGTACGCCGCCGACAGCGCGCCGGCGATCATCGGGACCGGCAACGCGAGCCCGCTCCACACGTGGATGGTCTCGACGACGTGCCGGTGGCCGACCGCCATCATGATCGAGCCGTTGTAGAGGATCGCCGCGGTGATCAGGCAGCTGCCCATCAGGATCGCCACCAGCCGGTGCACGAGCCGCTCGGCGGGCGCGAACCTCGCGAACGACCCCGTCGGCTCACTCACCGATGAACCCGTCCAGCGGATAGCCGCGGTCCTCCCAGTAGCCCGGTTCGTTGTTGGGCGTCACCTCGATCTCGGACAGCCACTTGGTGCTCTTGTAGCCGTACATCGAGCCCGAGTAGATCCGCACCGGTCCGCCGTGGTCGTGAGTGACCGGGGCGCCGTACATGCTCAGCGCGACGATCACATCGTCCGCGCGAGCCTGGTCGAGCGTCATGTTCACCGAGTAAGTGCCGTCGAAGGAGTGGAACCGCACGCCGACCGCCTCAGCCGTCGGAGCGGCCGCATCCAGCAGGCCGGCGAGCCGTACGCCGGTCCACGGGACGTCGGGGACGTGCCACCCCGTCACGCATTGGAAGGTGTCGGTGAAGGCGGTCTGCGGTAGTGCCTCGAGGTCGGCCAAGCGGTACGTCGTCGGCCGGTCGACGAGCCCCGAGACCGTCAGCGCGTACGAGGTCGCATCGCGCGGCGTGACCGAGCCCGTCACCGAGTAGTAGCGCCAGGTGTTGCCGAGCGGGACCAGTGCGGTGAACCCCGTCGGGTCGCGCAGCTGGACCGGGGCGAGCAGCTCGCTCAGTCCGCCCTGGATCTTGCTGCCGGTGACGATGCCGACCGCACCGAGGCCGAACAGTCCCAGCACCACCCGGCGGCCGACCGGGGCGCCGTCAGGGTCTGCGCCCACGGATGCCGACCGACATGATGAAGGCGCCGACGAGCAGCACGATCGGTCCGATGATCGACCACGTCGTCGTACCGCTCATCGAGCTGCCCTCGATGACGTCGATCCCCTGCAGGGTCCACAGCAGGCCGAGAAGCACCAGGACGACGCCGGCAACCACCCACAACGGTTTGGCCATGGGTCCAACTCAACCACGCCCCTGGTCAAACGGTCTCGGTGTCAGTCGTCCGCCACGTCGACCAGGACCTTGCCGACGGCGCCCTCCTCGACCGCGTCCTGGGCCGCGGCGGTCTGCTGGAGCGGGAAGTGGTGCAGCGGTACGCCGGCGTCCGCGCCGACCCGCAGCGCACCGGCCGCGACGGCGGCATTGACGTCTTCGACGGCCGCCTGCACGAGGTGCTGGTGGAGCGTGTAGAGGATGAGGAACTGGAAGCGCAGGTTCTTCCCGAACGCCGCGCGCAGCGGCATGGTCAGCTCGTCGCCGCCGTTGTTGGCGTAGATCGAGACCAGGCCGTGCTCCTTGAGCACGTCGAGGTCGATGCCGATGTTCTGCGCCGGCGCCACCTCGACCGCGATGTCGACCCCGTCAGGCGCGATCGCCCGGATCTCCTCCGTCGTGTCGGACGTGCGGTAGTTGACGACATGGTCGGCGCCTGCGGCCCGGGCGAGGTCGGCCTTCTCGTCGCTGCTCACCGTCGTCACCACGGTGGCGCCGGACCAGCGGGCGAGTTGGATCGCGGCGTTGCCGACCGCACCGGCTCCCCCGGCGACCAGCACGACCCGGCCCGCGAGCGTGCCCGGCCCGAGCCGGTGCGGACCGTCCTCGGCCGCGGTCAGCGCCCGGTGCGCCGTCACCGCCGGGACGCCCAGGCTCGCGCCGAGATCGTACGACGCGGCATCGTCCAGCGGGGCAACCCGCCCGACAGGCTGGACCGTGAACTCGGCGGCGGTGCCGTAGGGCCGACCGTGCTGCGCCAGCACGGTCCACACCCGGTCGCCCACGGCGTACGCCTCGACGTCCGGGCCGACCGCGTCGACCACACCCGCACCGTCCTGGCCGGGAACGACTTCGTCGTGGCCCGCCATCATCCCGGCGCGGAACTTCCAGTCCGTCGGGTTCACGCCCGAACGGATAACCCGGATCCGCACCTCACCCGGGCCAGGCTCGGGCAGGTCACGCTCGACGACCTCCAGCACCGACGACGGACCGGTCTCGCGGTAGACGACTGCACGCATGCTGTTCCTCTCGGTGGGGACCCTAGGTTGGAGGTAACCCACGACGAGGAGGATCCATGCCCGAGCTGCCGTTCCCCGACGACGTCCGCGCGCTGCTCACCAAGGCCAACCCGGCGGTGGTGACGACGCTGCGCTCCGACGGCCAACCGATCTCGGTCGCGACGTGGTACCTGCTCGAGGACGACGACCGAGTGCTGCTCAACATGGACGACACCAGGGTCCGGCTGAAGCACCTGCGCCGCGATCCCCGCGCCACCCTCACCGTCCTCGACGAGGACAGCTGGTACACCCACGTCTCCCTGATCGGGCGGGTCGAGGGGCTGCGGCCGGACGAGGAGCTGGTCGACATCGACCGGCTGAGCAGGCACTACGGCGGCAACCCCTACCCCGACCGCGAGAGCCCGCGGACCAGCGCCTGGCTGCGGGTCGAGCGGTGGCACGGCTGGGGTGCCGCGAAGGTATGAGCGTCAGACGGACGCGCCGCGCTGGCCCCAGACGTGACCCCACTTGTCGACCTGGAGCTGGATCCGCTCCTCCCGCCTCTCGAGCACGGCCAGCAGCCAGAAGAAGGCACCGATGCCGAACGTCAGCACGGTCAGCACGGCGTACAGGAGATGGTTGACCGTCTTCGGGTAGCCGAGCACCGGACCGTGCGGGCCTTCGTGAATCACGGTCCCGCCGTGGTCCATGACGTGCCGCTCCACGGCCAACGCCAGCACCCGGTCGAGACGGTGCGCGGGCAGCTCCGGCCAGGTCGGCGGAGCTGCCTGCGCGCGGAGCACGTCGGGCTGCAGGGAGTAGAGCGCGGCCTTCCACTTCTTGCCGTCCCACCGCTGCCACCGCTCGCCGTACCAGGCAAGGTCGCCCACGACCCGGGGACCGACCTGGGCACGACTGCTGCGGGAATCGAGAACCGTCACCGGGTGAGGGTACGACGCCTCGGGCACCGCCGGCCGTGACTGGACGAAATGACGCCGACCCGCCCTCCCGGCCGGGTCGAGCGGCCGGGAGCAACGGGTCGACGGGTCAGAGGGCGGCGGCCATCCCGGCGCAGGCCTTGAGCCACTGCCTGCGGGTGTTGGCGGACAGCTGGGCGTAGGGCACGACTGATCCGGCGACGAGGGCAGGGTCGTACGGCACCCGGTAGACCCCCCGGGTGCGCTGCTGGTAGACGTCCACCAGGTCGGCCGCGAGCTTGGCGTCCACGTTGGCGGACGGGTCCGACAGCACCGTGACCGTCTTGTGCTTCAGGTCCTGGTAGCCGGCGTCCTGCAGGGCGTCCAGCATCCACAGGCCGCTGTAGCCGGTGTCCTCGCGGACCGTCGACGTCACGACCAGGAGGTCGGCGGCACCGGCGGCGGCGAGCCAGTTCTCGGCGCGCATGTTGTTGCCGGTGTCGATCAGGATCACCCGGTAGAACCGCTCCAGGAGCTTGTGCACCGAGTCGAAGTCCGAGGCCCGGATCGTGCCGGTCACGTCGGGCCGCTCGTCGGAGGCGAGGACGTCGAAGTGGGCGTCGCCCTGCGACCGCACGAAGGCACCGAGGTCACCGATGCGGGACTGGTAGACGTCGGTGAACCGCTCCAGGTCCTCGAGCAGCTCTCGCGTGGTGTTGCGGTGGGTGCTGCGAGTCCCGCGGATGCCGAGCGTGCCGCGGGTCTCGTTGTTGTCCCAGGCGACCACACCACCACCGCGCACGGTGCCGAAGGTGAAGCCCGCCGCCAGCACGCCGGTGGTCTTGGCCGCACCGCCCTTGGGGTTGATGAACGCGATGGTCCGCGGCCCGTCGAAGTCGCGCTGGATGGTCGCGCGGTCCACCTCGTACGCCAGCTCGTCGGGACCCATGCGCGGCGTGATCAGTCCACCGCTCCAGCGGCGCACCGTGCCGCGCCAGCCCCAGGTCGCGGGACCGTGCTCCTGCTCGGCGTCGCGGCGGTCGAGGAAGTCGGTGGCGCTCATGAAGCGCCGGACGTCGCCGTCCGGCTCGGGGTCCGTGGCCGGCGCCGTCGTCGGCGAAGCCAGCGCGTGGGCCGGCGGCTGGGGCGGGGCAGCGGCAACGACCGGCGGGTCGACGGGCGGCCGATAGGCCGGCGGCGGGGCCGCCGGTGGCGGCGTCGACGGCCGGTACGCCGGCGGTGGGCTCGTGGGGGCTGTCGGCGCCTGGACAGGCTGCACGGCACCCGGGAGCGGATCGGTCAGGGGGTCGCCGTACGTCATCGGCTCCCGGCCACCCGCCCCGCCGTCGCGGGTCTCCCGGCGCGCGGCGTACGCGGCGAAGTCCTCGGGCGTGTAGAGCTTGTCGCTGGTGTCGTCGGCCTCGTGTCGCGAGCCCCCGGAGCTCCATGCTTCCTGCGACATCGGTCCCTCCCTCAGAGCCAGGACCGTCCCGGCTCCCGCAGGTCCTTCCCCGAAATTGAGGTAGCCACACGCGTCGGTCAGAGGTCACCCAGCGCGGCCGCGATCGCGCGGTGGAACGTGGGGTAGGCGTAGTGCATCCCGCGCAGGGTCTCGACCGGGATCTCGGCGTGCACGGCCGCGGTGAGCAGGCCGAGCACCTCACCGCCGTACGGCGCCACGACCGTGCCACCGACGAGAACGCCCCGGTCCGCGTCCGCCACCACCTTGACGACGCCCTCGGCCTCGTTGATCCAGCCGCGCGCGGCCCGTGAGATCTCCGCGTGCCCGACCTCGATCCGCGTGCCCGTGTCGCGAGCCTGCTGCTCGGTGAGCCCGACCGAGCCGACCTCCGGGTCGGTGAACGTCACCCGGCTGACCGCTCGATAGTCCGCTACGGGACGATCCGCGCCGAGAAGGTCCGCCACAGCGACCTTCGCCTGGTAGAGCGACACGTGGGTGAACGCGCCCTTCCCGGTGATGTCGCCGACCGCCCACAGCCGCTCGGCGGCCCGCATCCGCTCATCGGTGTCGATCCGGTCGCCGCCCGGGTCCAGGCCGACGGTCTCGAGCCCGAGGTCGTCGAGGTTCGGCTTGCGGCCCACGGCCACGAGCAGGTGATCCGCACCCACCACGTCGCCGCCGACCTCCAGGACGAACCCGCCGTCATGCTGCACACGGGTCAGCTCGGCGCCGACCCGCACATCCACGCCGTCGGCGCGGAGCACCCGCGTCACGACCTCGGCGGCCTCCGGCTCCTCGGGACCGAGCAGGCGGTCCTCGGCCTCCACGAGCGCCACCCGAGTCCCGAACCGGGCGAACGCCTGCGCCAGCTCGCACCCGATCGGCCCGCCGCCGAGCACCACCAGCGAGCCCGGCGCCTCGACCTCGCGCATCACGTCGCGGTTGGTCCAGTACGGCGTACCGGCGAGCCCGTCGACCGGCGGGACGGCCGGCTCCGTGCCGGTGTCGAGCACCACGCCCAGCCGCGCGTCGTACGTCGTGCCGTCGACCTCGACCCGACCGGGACCGACGAGTCGACCGTGTCCGCGGACGATCCGGACACCGGCCTCCTCGAGCGGACCGGCGTGCTGGTCGTCGTGCCAGTCGTGGTTGGCCTCGCGGATGCGGGCGGCCGCGCGGGCGAAGCCCTGGCCCTCGTGCGCGGAGTAGATCATCAGCTTCGACGGCGTGCAGCCGTAGAACGGGCATTCGCCCCCGACGAGCTCACGCTCGACGCCGACCACGTCGAGCCCGGCGTCGGCGAGCTTGCGGGCGGCGTACTCGCCGCCGGCACCGAGCCCGAGCACGACCACGTCGACCGAGTTCGATCCGCTCATCTCGACAGGTGCCGGGCCTGCGCGAAGGTGAACAGCCCGAAGCAGACGAGGCCGAGCGCGACGAGCGTGAGCAGGACCGGGCCGAACGGCTGATCGAGGACCTCGAAGAGCGCCTGGTCGAGCCCGCCGGACTTCTTGGCGTTGTGGGTGACGGCTGCGTAGACGAACAGGCCACCGACGATCGCGAAGGCGACGCCTCGCGCGGTGTAGCCGGCCTTGCCGAACGCGATGTACGCCGTGCCCGACGTCCCGCTGCGGCCCTCGCCGTCGAGCTTGTCGGCGAAGCCCTCGGTCCAGGCGCGGTAGAACTGGAAGATCCCGAAGCCGATGATGGCGAGACCGACGACCGCGACCAGCACCTGTCCGGCCGGCAGGTTCATCAGCTTGGCGGTGAACGTCTCCTCGCCCTTGCCCGACGAACCGCTGCCGACCGCGATCTTCACACCGCTGAACCCGATGGCGACGTAGACGACCGCCTTGCCCACCGACGCGGCCCGCTTGGCGAGGCGCTTCTTGCCGTCCTCGTCGCGGTGCCCGAAGCCGGCCTCGAGCAGCTGCCACAGGGCGAGGAGGAACATCCCGATGGAGACGACCCAGATCAGCGCGCCGCCGAACGGCTGCTGCGCCAGCTCGCGCAGGGCACCCGAGCTCGACGGTGCACCGGACCGGTCACCCCAGGCCAGCTGCAGCGCCAGCCAGCCGATGAGGACGTAGACGACGCCGTACGCGACAAGACCGGCGCGGGCGACCCAGTCGATCCAGTCGCTGTCAGAAGAGATCGGCGAGCGCGGACTCGATGGCACGGTGGAAGGTCGGGTAGGCATAGATCATCGTCCTGAGCGTGTCGACCGGGACCTCCGCGTGGACCGCGACGGCCAGGAAGCCGAGGATCTCGCCACCGGCCGGCCCCACGGCCGTCGCTCCGACCAGGACCCCGCGGTCGGCATCCTCGACGACCTTGATCATCCCGTGCCCGCCCGGGCCGTGCGTGAAACCGCGCGAGGACTGCTCGAGCTTCGTCAGGCCGGTGCGCACGGTCAGTCCGGCATCTCGGGCCTGCTGCTCGGACATCCCGACGCCGCCGATCTCGGGATCGGTGAAGGTGACGTGCGGGACCGCGTGGTAGCGCGCCGCCGGGCCGTCCTCACCGAGCACGTCGCGCAGCGCGACCGCGGACTGGTACATCGAGACGTGCGTGAACGCGCCCTTGCCGGTCACGTCGCCGATCGCCCAGAGACGATCCTGCACAGCCCGACCCTGCACAGCCCCGTCCTGCACCCGTAGCCGATCGTCGACGTGGAGCGTCCGCGCGGTCGGGTCGAGGCCGATGGTGTCCAGCCCGAGGTCGTCGAGGTTGGGCGTGCGACCGGCGGCGACCAGCACCTTGTCGGCCACCAGCTCCTCCCCCGTGTCGAGCGCGAGGGTGAACGCGCCGTCGGCGTACGACGCACGCTGGAGCTCGACGTCGGTGAGCACCCGGATGCCCTCATGGGTGAACACCTCGGCGAGCAGGGCCGCCGCCTCGGGCTCGTTGGCCGGGACCAGCCGCGGGCCGTGCTGGACGACGGTGACGCGGACGCCGAACCGGGCGAACACCTGCGCGAGCTCGCAGCCGATCGGCCCACCACCGACCACGACCAACGACGCCGGCAGCTCGGAGAGCTGCACCGCGTCGCGGTTGGTCCAGTACGGCGTGTCCGCGAGCCCCTCGACCGGCGGCACCGCCGGACGGGTGCCGGGGTTGAGCACGGTGCCGCGGCGGGTCGTGTAGGAGATGACCTCGCCGTCGGCGGTCGTCACCTCCACGCGCCCGGGTCCGGCCAGACGGCCGACGCCGTGGTGCACGGTCGCGCCCGCGTCCTTCAGCCGGTCGACCGCGATGGTGTCGTCCCAGTGCGTCGTGGCGTCCTCGTCGACGCGTCGGTGCACCGGCGCCCAGGACGTGGCGATGGTGGCGTTCCCGGCGAGGGACGCGGCCCGGCGTACCTCGGCGACGGCGTCGCTCGCGCGCACCATCATCTTGGTCGGGATGCACCCGTAGTAGGGGCACTCGCCCCCGACCAGGTGCTTGTCGACGGCGACGACCTTCAGCCCCGCCTTGGCGGCCCCGGTGGCGAGGGCCTCGCCTCCCGGTCCGGTGCCGATGACGACCAGGTCAACCTCGAGAGCAGTCATGCCCTCAGACTAGGGACTCCTTGTTGCGCTGCACGGCTCCGAGCACGCCGTTGACGAACTGCGGCGACTCGTCGGTCGACAGATCGGTCACCAGGGCCATCGCCTCGGTGATCGCGACGCTGTCGGGCACGTCCTCGGCGTACAGCAGCTCCCAGACGCCCAGGCGCAGCACGTTGCGGTCGACGGCCGGCATCCGCTGCAGGGTCCAGCCCTCGGCGTACTGCGCCAGCACCTCGTCGATGTGGTCGCGGTGGTCCTCGACCCCCCGCACCAGGACGGCGGTGTAGTCGTTGGTCGGACCCTCGCCGTCGGCGATCGCGGTCTCGAGAGCCGTGGTCGCGGACTCACCACGGACGTCGGAGGCGAAGAGGACGTCCAGCGCGCGCTTGCGGGCCTTGGAGCGAGCTGACATCAGGACTTGACGCGACCCATGTAGGAGGAGTCGCGGGTGTCGACCTTGACCTTCTCGCCCTGGTTGATGAAGAGCGGCACCTGGATCTCGTGGTTGGTCTCGAGGGTCGCCGGCTTGGTGCGTCCGGTGGCCGAGTCTCCGGCGAGGCCGGGCTCGGTGAAGGTCACGACGAGCTCGACCGAGGCCGGGAGCTCGATGAAGAGCACGCGGCCCTCGTTGGTGGCCACGACGGCCTCCTGGTTCTCCAGGAGGAAGTTGGCGGCGTTGCCCACGATCTCGGGCGCGATCTCGATCTGCTCGTAGTCGGAGACGTCCATGAAGACGAACGACGAGCCGTCGTTGTAGAGGTACTGCATCGTGCGGCGGTCGACCGTGGCGGTCTCGACCTTGGTGCCGGCGTTGAAGGTCTTGTCGACCGTCTTGTTGGACTCGACGTTCTTGAGCTTGGTGCGCACGAAGGCGGGACCCTTGCCCGGCTTCACGTGCTGGAACTCGACAACGGCCCAGAGCTGGCCTTCGATGTTGAGAACCATGCCGTTCTTCAGGTCGTTCGTGGTTGCCATGCGCGCGTGCCAGCCTTCGTACGTCGGGAGGGTTCGTGAGGTCGCCCAACGGATGGGCACCAGCGGAGGAGTCTATCGGCTGCCGCGACGACTCCCCTATTTCAGGTGCCAGACGATCCGCACCGTCACCGACGCCTCGTCCCGGCCCGCCCGGATCGGCATCGCCGCCAGGTCCTTGGTCACTCGCGACAATGCGGCGTATCCCTCGACGGGCGTCGGCAGCGGCCGGGTCTTCACCTCGCTGATCGTCGCCACGTCACCGAGCTCCTCGCCCGAGGCCGCGGCGTACTGCTCCGCTTTGGCCCTGGCCTCGTCGACGGCAGCGTCCCGGGCCTGCTCCATCACCACGTCGGTGTCGCCGACGAGCAGCTTGAGATTGTCGACCCGGACCTCGTTGCCACCCGCGGCGACGGCGGCCGAGACGGCCGCACCGCCCTGCTCGAGCTCGCCGACCAGGACGTTGGCTCGCTCCGACACGCGGTAGCCGCGCAGCACAGGCGGACCGTAGTTGGGGTAGTCGTAGACCGGATCCATCGACAGGCCGGTGGTCTGCACGTCGCCCTTGTCGACGCCGTGCTCCTTGAGCGAGCCGAGCACGCGCGCCATCGACCTGTTCGCCGCCTCGAGCGCGGCGTCGAGCTCGGGTCGGGTGAGGTGGACCTCGAGGGAGAAGGACAGCTGGTCGGGCACGGCGCTCGCGTCGCCGGTGCCGGTCATCGTCAGCTCCCGCGGCGGGGCCGGATCCGACGACGCGGTGTCGTCGTCCGTCGCCCTGGCTGCCGCGGGCGACCCGCCCCCCGAGCTGCCCAGCAGGTAGGCCACGACCAGCGCCACCAGGACGACCAGGCCGATCACGAACGTACGGATGCTGAGGGTGATGTTCCCGTTCATGGAGGGTCGGACGATGCGGCCCTCCAGACGGTTCCGATCAGGAGCGCGCGATGACCTCGAGCGCCATCCGGTAGCCGTCGATGCCGTGGCCGGCGACGACCTCGACGGCGTACGGCGTCACGACCGACGTGTGCCGGAACTCCTCGGGCCGTTGGTGCGGGTCGGAGATGTGCACCTCGACGAGGGGGGCGACCAGCTGGGCGCAGGCGTCGAAGATCGCGTACGAGTAGTGCGTCCAGGCCGCGGCGTTGAGCACGACCGGGTTGCCCTCGTCGGCGGCACCGTTGAGCCAGTCGAGCATGGCGCCCTCGTGGTTTGTCTGGCGCACCTCCACCTCGAGGCCGAGCTCACGGCCCCACTCGACGCACTTCTCGGCGAGCTCGGCGTGGGTGGTGCTGCCGTAGATCTCGGGCTGGCGCTTGCCGAGGCGGCCGAGGTTGGGTCCGTTGAGGACGAGCACTCGGTTGTGGGTGGGGGTCACGAGGGGCCTCCGATCGCTGCGTACGCCGCGCGCAGGTCGTCCTCGCTCGGGCCGGCGAGCACCGTCGGCCGGGCCAGGTCGCTGAGCACGACCAGGCGGAGCAGGTTGCCCCGCGACTTCTTGTCGACCTTCATGGCTGCGTGCAGCGTGTCGAACGCGGCGCCGCCGTACGTCGTTGGCAGCCCGACCCGCGCGAACGCCGAGTGGTGCCGGGCCACGACGTCGGGAGCCAGGAGGCCCGCGAGTCCGGCGACCTCGGCGACGAAGACGCAGCCGATGGCCACCGCCTCACCGTGGCGGATCGTGTAGTCCTCGGTGCGCTCGATGGCGTGCGCGAGGGTGTGGCCGTAGTTGAGAGCCTCGCGACCAGGGTGGCCGTCGGTGCCACCGGTCTCCTTCAGGTCCCCCGCGACGACGTCGGCCTTGACCTGGACCGCCCGCTCGACGAGCTCACGGAGCACAGCGGAGCCGGCGGTGAGGTCGGCCGGCTCCGTGGCCTCGACCAGGTCGAGGATGACCGGGTCCGCGATGAAGCCGCACTTCACGACCTCGCCCAGGCCGGCGACCAGCTCGGCCCGCGGCAGGGACGCGAGGGTGGCGAGGTCGCAGAGCACACCGGTGGGCTCGTGGAACGAGCCGACGAGGTTCTTGCCGGCACCGGTGTTGATGCCGGTCTTGCCGCCGACCGCCGCGTCGACCATCGCCAGGAGCGTGGTCGGCACGTGCACGACCTTGACGCCGCGCAGCCAGGTAGCCGCGACGAACCCGCCGAGGTCGGTGGTGGCACCCCCGCCGTACGTCACGACGGCGTCGGACCGGGTGAAGCCGGCCTCGCCCAGGACCTCCCAGCACGCGGCGGCGACGGTGGCCGTCTTGGCGCGCTCCCCGTCCGGGACGGCGATGCCGATGACCTCGTAGTCGCGCTCCAGAGCCTCGATGATCTGGTCAGCGACGAGCCCCTCCGGGTGCACGACCGCGACCCGGGTGACGCCGTCGCCGAGCAGGGCGGGCAGCCGGTCGGCGACACCGTGGCCGATGACGACGTCGTACGGCGCCGGGCCGGCGACCCGGATGACGGTCTCGCTCATGCGGGGTCCCCGCGGAAGCGTGGGCTGGAGGAGCGAAGCGGGGGAAGACTGCGGTTCCGTGGGGTGTTCATGCTCGTGCTCCCAGGGCCGCGACGATCTCGTCGGCGATCTCCTGCGGCTCACGTCCGTCGGTCTCGACCGCAAGAGTGGCGACCGACTCATAGACGGGGGTGCGTTCGTCGAGCAGGGTCTTGATGCGGCCGCGCACGTTGCCCAGCAGCAGGGGTCGCGACGTCCCGAGCCCGACGCGCTTCACGGCGTCGGAGAGGCCGACCCGGAGGAAGACGACGTCATGGCCGACGAGCAGGTCCCGGGTCTCGGGGTCGAGCACCGCTCCCCCGCCCAAGGCCAGCACACCGTCGTGGGTCGCCAGGGCTTCGGCGACCGCGGCGCGCTCGAGCGCGCGGAAGGCGGCCTCGCCCTCGTCGACGAAGATCTCCGAGATCTCGCGACCGGCGGCGGCCTCGACGTCGTGGTCGGTGTCGCGGACGGCGGTTCCGAGCCGCTCCGCCACCAGTCGGCCGACCGTCGTCTTGCCGGACCCCATCGGGCCGATCAGCACGATCATCGACGGCTCACTTGTATCGGAGCGTGTCGAGGTAGGACTGCGCGTTGCGCCGGGTCTCCTGGACCGAGTCGCCGCCGAACTTCTCCAGCACCGCCTCGGCCAGCACGAGCGCCACCATCGCCTCGGCGACGATGCCCGCCGCCGGGACCGCGCACACGTCGGAGCGCTGGTGGTGCGCGACGGTCGCCTCGCCGGTGGCGAGGTCGACGGTGCGCAGCGCACGCGGGACGGTGGCGATGGGCTTCATCGCCGCCCGCACCCGCAGGATCTCGCCTGTGGTCATGCCGCCCTCGGTGCCGCCGGAGCGGCCACTCACCCGACGGATGCCGCCGGACGTCGACACGATCTCGTCGTGCGCGAGCGACCCTGGGGTGGCGGCCAGCTCGAAGCCGTCGCCGACCTCGACGCCCTTGATCGCCTGGATGCCCATCAGCGCGCCGGCCAGGCGCGAGTCCAGGCGACGGTCCCAGTGCACGTGCGAGCCGAGGCCGGGCGGGAGCCCGTGGACGACCACCTCGACGACGCCACCGAGGGTGTCGCCGTCCTTGTGCGCCTGGTCGATGCGCTCGACCATCCGCTTGCTCGTCTCGGCGTCGAGGCAGCGCACCTCGTCGGCGTCGAGGCGAGCCACGTCGTCGGGTTCAGGCCACTCGCCAGCGGGGGCACGCACGCCACCGAGCTCGATCACGTGGGAGACGATCCGGGCGCCCACGGCCTGCTCGACGAAGTTGCTGGCCACCCGGCCGAGCGCCACCCGGGCCGCGGTCTCGCGGGCAGAGGCCCGCTCCAGGATCGGCCGGGCGTCGTCGAAGGCGTACTTCTGCATGCCGGCGAGGTCGGCGTGGCCGGGTCGGGGGCGCGTCAGCGGAGCGTTGCGGGCCATCGCCTCGAGCTCGACCGGGTCGACCGGGTCGGCCGACATCACCTTGTCCCACTTCGGCCACTCGGTGTTGCCGACCTGGACCGCGACCGGGCCGCCCTGGGTCTTGCCGTGCCGGACGCCGCCGACGATCGTCACCTCGTCCTGCTCGAACTTCATCCGGGCACCGCGACCGTAGCCGAGCCGTCGCCGGGCGAGGGCGTCCGCGATGTCGTCGGAGGTCACCTGCACATGGGCAGGCAGCCCCTCGAGGATCGCGACCAGGGAGGGGCCGTGGGACTCGCCCGCGGTGAGCCAACGCAGCATGGGGGCAGTCTTTCACGGCCGGCACGACGTGCTCGGTCGGTCACCCGGAGACGAGATACCCCCACAGCGGTCCGCCCAGCACGACCCCGGCGAGCACGCCGGCGAGCAGGAACGGCCCGAACGGCATCGCGGTGCGCAGCGCCGACCGGTCGCGCCGTGCCGCCGCCCGGACGACACCGAGCACGGCGAAGACCAGGAAGGCGCCGTACACGCCGATCAGGAGCTCGGCCCACCCGAGGTAGCCGAGCACGAAACCGACGATCGACGAGAGCCGAACGTCGCCGTACCCCATGCCGACGGGGTAGACCCACCACAGGGCGTGGAAGAACCCGAAGACCACCGCCCCCGCGACGGCGGCACGGACGAACGCGCGCGGGTCGCTGTCCGCCAGGGCGGCCACCGCCGCCAGCACGACCGTGGCCGCGAGCGTCGGCCAGATGACCTTGGTCGGCAGCAGGTGGGTGTGCAGGTCCACGAAGGACAGCGCGACCGAGACGGGCACGAGCGGCAGCAGGAAGAGCAGCGGCCAGTCGAGACCGATCGCGCCGCCGATCAGTCCTCCAGCGACAGCGGCGATCACGGCCGCGCGGCCCCAGAGACCGGGCAGTGCGGCGACAGGGCCGTAGCGCGGGACAGGCTGCGCGCCGTCCTTCGGCACCGGTTCGGGGATCCGCGCGATCAGGGCCGGCACCCCCGCTCCGGCCGCACCGCAGAGCAGCGCGCCCAGCAGGACGCCGGCGACGTCGAGGTTCATGGGGAGGAGTGTCTGGCCGTGAGCTCGGCCTCGCCGGCGGCCCGCATGGCGGCCAGCGGGGCGGGTACGCCGGTGAAGAGCTGGAACTGCAGGACCGCCTGGTGCACGAGCAGGTCGAGGCCGGACACGAGCACGCGGTCCCCCGCCGCCGCCGCGATCGGCGTCGGCCACGGGTCGTAGATCACCTCGAAGACGACGGGCACGTCAGCGCACCGCGCCACCAGGGCATCGTCTTGCGCATCGGCCGGGATCGTGGCGACGACGACGTCACCCTCGACGGCCCCGGCGGCCAGGGTGTCCACCTCGACGGTCGGCGCCGACGGGTGGGCCGCCACGGCGGCGGCCGCCTCGGCGGCCCGGTCGACGCTTCGGGCGAGCAGCCGGATCCGTCTCGCGCCGAGGTCACACATCGCCAGCGCCGTCGACGCCGCCGTGGCTCCCCCGCCCAGGATCGTGGCGGCCCGCACCGGACCGTCGTACCTCTCCCGCACGGCGGCGGCAGCTCCGGGCAGGTCGGTGTTGTCGGCGAGGACGACGATCCCCCGCTCCAGCACCAGGGTGTTGGCCGCCCCGGCCAACCTGGCCCGGTCGGTGACCGTCCCGCCGAGCTCGAGCGCCCGGCGTTTGTGCGGCATCGTCAGCGACAGCCCGCGCCAGGTCTCGTCGAGGCCGGCCACGAAGCCGGCCAGACCGTCATCCGGGACGCGGACGGCGTCGTACGTGACGTCGTCCAGCCCGGCTGCGGCGTACCCCGCCCGGTGCAGGACCGGCGACAGCGAGTGGGCGATCGGGTCGCCCAGCACGGCACAGTGCATCGACCGTCCCGTCAGCAGCGGTCGGACTGCGTGTCGCAGTAGTCCCTGAGCTCCTGCTTGAAGGCGAGGAACTCGTCGTAGTCGGCGGTGAACTTGGTCTCGGCGGTCTTGAGGTTGACCGTCACGTAGAACAGCCAGTCACCTTCGGCCGGGTGCGCGGCAGCCTCGATCGCCTCGTCGCCCGGTGACTCGATCGGCGCCGGCGGCAGGCCGGTCTGCTTGTAGGTGTTGTACGGCGAGTCCGCGACCGAGTCGATCTCGTCCGTGGTCAGGACGGTGATGCCCGGGCGGCCGAGCGCGTAGTTGACCGAGGCGTCGACCTGCAGCAGCCCGTTGGTGATGCCGTTGTCGGGGTTCTCCACTCGGTTGTAGATGACCCGGGCGATCTTCGGCATGTCGTCGCCGCGGCCTTCGGCCTGCACCAGGCTCGCGACTGTCATCAGCTCCTGGGGCGTGTAGCCCAGCGCCGCCGCGGACTCCTCGAGCTTGGCGTCGTCGGCGGCCTGGCGCCAGCGCGTGACCATCGCGGTCAGCATGGACTCGGGCGTCGCGTCGGGGCCGAAGTCGTACGTGGCCGGGAAGAGGTAGCCCTCCGGGTTGCCGTCCGCGTAGTCGGGCAGACCCAGCTTGGCCGGGTTGTCGAGGACCTTCTGGAAGTCGGCCTTCGAGAACTTCGTCTTCTTGGCCAGGATCGCCACCGTGTCCGGGACCCGGAGCCCCTCCGGGATGGTGACCGTCGCCTTCACCATGTTGCTCGGGTCGACGAGGATCTCGACGACGTCGTCGGACGCCATCTTCTTCTTCAGCGGGAAGTAGCCGGCCTGGATGCTGCTGGCCTCGGGGTTGGCGTTCGCAGCGTCGATGAAGGCATCGACCGAGGCGACGACCCCGGCGGCCTTGAGGTTGCGGCCCATCGCGCCGATGGTGTCGCCCTTCTCCACCTGGAAGGTGACCTTGCCCTGCCCCGGTCCGGGGTAGTCCTCGGCCGACGAGAACTGGTCACCGATCTTGTCGATGCCCCAGGTGACGGCGAAGTAGCCGCCGCCGGCGACGACGGCGAGCGCGACCAGGACGGCGATGCAGCCGGGCAGGTTGCGCCGCCGGTGAGCGCGCCTGCGGCCAGGCTGGTACGGCGAACCGTCATCCCCGTCCTCGGACCGCTCGTCCAGGATCGGCGGGGTCTCGTGGTTCGAGTCGTACTCGTCCGTCATGAAGTCTCCTCGAGGATCTCCCCGGGCGCGGTCCCCGTCGCGCGCTCGGTGTCCAGTGCATGCTGCAGGATCAGCACAGCGGCGGCCTGGTCGACCACAGCTCGCCGCTTGCCCCCCTTGCGGCCTTGGTCGCGCAGCATAGCCTCCGCGGACACGGTGGTCATCCGCTCGTCGACGAGTCGCACCGGGATCGGCGCGACCCGGCGGGCGAGGCTGCCCGCGAACTCGCGGACCTTGGCGGCCGCCGGTCCCTCACGCCCGGAGAGCGAGCGGGGCAGGCCGACGACGACCTCGACGACCGTCGACTCCTCCTGCTCCGCGGCGAGGATCTTCGCGATCCGGGCGAGGTCGCCCTTGCCACGGCGCACGGTCTCCACCGGGCTGGCGAGGAAGCCCGAGGGGTCGCTCCGCGCCACCCCGATCCGAACGTCGCCGGGGTCGATGCCGAGCCGTACGCCGTGGCGCATCGTCGTGTCGGTCGCGGTCAGCCGGCCGCGACCCGGCCGACCTCCGCGGCCACGACGGCCAGCGCCTCGTCGATGCGCGAGGTGTCGGTGCCGCCACCCTGGGCGACGTCGTCCTTGCCGCCACCCTTGCCGCCGACCAGCGGCCCGACGGCGCGGACCAGGTCGTTGGCGCTCAGGCCGCGGCCGCGCGCCTCGTCGTTGACCGCGGCCACCACCGAGACCTTGCCGTCAGCGGCACCGATGATCACCACGACACCGGGCTCGCCCTGCGGCAGCCGCCCGCGGACATCGACGGCGAGCGTGCGTACGTCGCCTCCCCCGGCGCCGTCGGCGCGATGCGCGACGAGGTTGATCGGGCCGATCTTCGTGGCGCCGGCCGCGAGCGAACCGCCCGCAGCGAGGAGCTGGCCCACGCGGGCCTTCTCGATCTCCTTCTCGGCCGCGCGCAGACGCTCGACCAGGTCGCCGACCCGGCCGACGAGGTCGTCGGGCTGGGTCTTGAGCAGGCCGGTGAGCTGGGCGACGACGTCCCGCTCGCGAGCCAGGTAGGCGAAGCCCTCGACGCCGGTGAACGCCTCGATGCGGCGGTTGCCCGAGCCGACCGAGGCCTCTCCGGTGATGACGACGGTGCCGATCTGCGAGGAGTGGTCGACGTGCGTGCCTCCGCAGAGCTCGCGGGACCAGGGACCGCCGATCTCGACGACGCGCACCTTGGTGTTGTCGTAGGTCTCGCCGAAGAGTGCGATCGCGCCCCACTCCTTGGCCTCGGAGAGCGTCATGTACTGCCAGCCGACCGGCAGGTCGGCACGGAGCGCCTCGTTGGACACCCGCTCGATGTCGCGGACCTGCTCCGGTGACAGGCCGGTGGTCCAGCCGAAGTCGAGGCGCAGGTAGCCCGGCCGGTTGTAGGAGCCGGACTGCAGAGCCGAGGGGCCGAGCACCTCGCGGAGCGCCGCGTGCACGACGTGGGTGCCGGAGTGCGCCTGGCGCGCCCCGGTGCGCCACTCGGGGTCGACCCTCGCGTGCAGTTCGTGGCCACCGGGCGTGAACTCGCCGTCGACGACCCTGACCTGGTGGACGACGAGGCCCTTGATCGGCCGCTGCACGTCGATCACCTCGAGGCGGCCACCGTCGAACTCGATCGTGCCGGCATCGGCCGCCTGGCCGCCGGACTCGGCGTAGAACGGCGTCCGGTCGAGGATCAGCTCGCCGACGTCGCCGGAGGTCAACGACGTCGCGGGCGCACCACCGACGAGCAGCGCCAGCGCGCTGGACTCGGTGTCGAGCGTCTCGTAGGCGAGCCACTCCGTCGGGCCGTGCTCGTCGAGCACGGTGCGGTAGACACCGGTGTCGGCGTGCTGGCCGCGCTTGGCGCGCGCGTCGGCCTTGGCCCGCTCGCGCTGCTCGGCCATCAGCGATCGGAAGCCCGGCTCGTCCACAGCGAGACCGGCCTCGGACGCCATCTCCAGGGTCAGGTCGATCGGGAAGCCGTACGTGTCGTGCAGGGCGAACGCCTGGTCGCCGGACAGCGTGGTCCGCCCCGACTTCTTCACGTCCTGCGCGGCCAGGTCGAAGATCTGGGTGCCGGCCTGGAGCGTCTTGCGGAACGTCTCCTCCTCGGCGTACGCCACCCGCGAGATCCGCTCCCAGTCGGTGTGCAGGTCGGCGTACGTCTCGCCCATCTTGTCGCGGCTGACCGGGAACAGCTCCGGTAGCGCCGGGTCCTCGTAGCCCAGCAGCCGGATCGAGCGGACCGCACGGCGCAGCAGCCGGCGGAGCACGTAGCCGCGGGCCTCGTTGCCGGGCGTGACGCCGTCGCCGATGAGCATCATCGAGCTGCGCACGTGGTCGGCGATGACGCGGAACCGCACGTCGTCCTCGGGGCTCGCGCCGTACCGTCGGCCGGTGAGCTGCTCGGCCATCTGGATGACCGGGAACATCACGTCGATCTCGTACATGTTCTCGACGCCCTGGGTCATGAAGGCGACCCGCTCGAGGCCCATGCCGGTGTCGATGTTCTTCTTCGGCAGGGACCCCGAGATGTCGAAGTCCTCCTTGCTGCGGACGGCGCTCAGCTCGTCCTGCATGAAGACCAGGTTCCAGAACTCCAGGTAGCGGTCCTCGGCCGAGAAGTCGCCGTCGGCGCCGTACGCCGGACCGCGGTCGATGAGGATCTCGGAGCAGGGACCACCGGGGCCTGGCACGCCCATCGACCAGTAGTTCTCGGACTTGCCCAGGCGCGCGATCCGGTCGTCGGGCAGGCCGGTGATCTTGCGCCAGAGCGCGACTGCCTCGGGGTCGTCGACGTACACGCTCGGGTAGAGCCTGCTCTCGTCGAAGCCCCAGCCGCCGTCCGCGACCGGCTTGGTGACCAGGTCCCACGCGAGCTCGATCGCGTGCTCCTTGAAGTAGTCACCGAAGGAGAAGTTGCCGCACATCTCGAAGAACGTCCCGTGCCGGGTGGTCTTGCCGACGTCCTCGATGTCCGGGGTCCGCACGCACTTCTGCACGCTCGTCGCGCGGGTGTACGGCGGCGTCTCCTGGCCGAGGAAGTACGGCTTGAACGGCACCATGCCGGCGTTGACGAACAGCAGGTTCGGGTCGTCGAGCAGCAGCGAGGCCGAGGGCACCGGGGTGTGGCCGTCGCGCTCGAAGTGCGCCACGAACCTCCGGCGGATCTCCGCGGTGTCCATCAGTTGCTGCCTTCCTGGCTGTCGTTCGGCGGGGCGACCGCCTTGTGGCGGCCCCCGGTCAGTTCTGGGGTCCCATGAGGCACGAGGCCGAGCCGCTCGCGCAACTCGGATTCCTTGTCGGCCTTGCCCTGGGCGACCTCGTCGCGGAAGAGCCGGGCGCCCACCTCGAGCGCGCCGATCCGATCCTTGAGCCCGTCGACCGTGAATGCCTCGACGGCTCGTCGGCCCCGCACCATCGCATAGACGGCCGTGCCGGCTCCGGCGACGAACCAGAGTCCCCGTTTCATATGGCAGAGCTCATGCGGCTGAGTCCTCGTCGTTGCGGAGACCGGCGCGCTGACGCGCCTCCCACTCGCGCCGGGCCTCGCGGGTGTCCGCGCGGCGCTGCTTGCGCGCCCGCTTCACCTCACGCTTCATCTCGAACCGGATCCGGTTGCGGGTCTCCGGGTCGAGTGCTCGGCGCACGCCGTGGGCCAGGGAGGCTGCCTTCACGACGGTCTCGCGGAGCACCAGGTCAGCGAAGAGCGCGGAGCCGATCGTCGCCGGCGGCTGCTCGACCTCGTCCGGCTCCGACGTGGCCTCGAGGCCGAGGTCGGTGATCACGAACGACGCCTCCGGGTTGGCCGTCGGCCGGTCGAGACGACGCTCCAGAGCAGCGACCTGATCTCGCAGCACGGCCGTCTCGGCCTGCGCCTCGGCCAGCACCCGTTCGGTGCGCGACCGGGCCCGCAGGAGCGCAACAGCAAGGACCAACGCCACCAGCGCCAGCGCTCCCGCCGCGGCGGGCACGATCCAGTCCTGCATGGTGACCGACCCTATCGCGGTGCGGGTGGACGACGCGCCTCCGGTCGGCGACGTCCGTCAGGCGGCGAGGATGACGTTGCTGAGGTAGATCTCGCCGTGGCTGATCGGTCGCACCGTCGCTGGTGTCGGCATGACGAGTGCGGTGGATCGGACCTGATGTCCGGTGCGCGCTCTTCGCTCCGGGTGGTTCCGAGGCTGGGCACCAGCGCTCGGCCCCCGGTATCAGCCAACGGCAGCCAAGCTCCATTCCAGGTTCTGCGTTGCACGAACGTTCGAACAACGCGAACGTCACGTCATCGCTGAGGGGCCGGCGAGGTGACGGCCCGCGCGGCCCCCGGCGGTCGAGCCTGCCGAGACCCCCGCAGCCCAGACAGGGCGCTCGGGTGCGGGGGCCTCGACGACGCCTGCCGGAGCTCGCAGCTCGACCACCGGGACGCCCGCGCGCTCTTCGCTCCGGGTGGTTCCGAAGGTCGGCGCCAGCGCGCCTCCCACCTCAACCACCGAAGGTCACTTGCCACGGATGATCCGGCGTACCCGCTCCCAGCGCTCCTTGATCGACGCCTCGGCACCGAGGGAGGTCGGCTGGTAGTACTCGCGGTCGAGCACGATGTCGGGGGCGTACTGCTGCTCAGCGATGCCGAACGGCTCGTCGTGGCTGTACTTGTACGTCGAGCCGTGGCCGATCTTCTTGGCGCCGGCGTAGTGCGCGTCGCGCAGATGAGGCGGCACCTGGCCGATCTTCCCGGCCTGGACGTCCGCGATGGCAGCACCGATCGCGGTGGTGACGGCGTTGGACTTCGGGGCCACCGCGAGCGCGATGGTGGCGTGCGCCAGGGTCAGCTGGGCTTCCGGCATCCCGATCAGCTGGACGGTCTGCGCCGCGGCAACCGCGGTCGCCAGAGCGGTGGAATCAGCCAGGCCGACGTCCTCGGAGGCCAGGATCATCAGGCGCCGCGCGATGAAGCGCGGGTCCTCCCCCGCCTCGATCATCCGCGCCAGGTAGTGCAGCGCCGCGTCGGCGTCGGAGCCGCGGACCGACTTGATGAAGGCACTGACGACGTCATAGTGCTGGTCGCCCTGGCGGTCGTAGCGCACTGCCGCTCGATCGACAGCAGTCTCCGCGGTCGAGAGGTCGACGGTATCGAGACCCTGCGACGACGCGGCACCGGCCGCGGCCTCCAGATAGGTCAACGAGCGTCGGGCGTCGCCGCCGGCGAGCCGGACGAGGTGCTCGAGCGCCTCGTCCTCGACCTTGACCGATCCGCCCAGACCGCGTTCGTCGGTGATCGCCTGGTCCAGGACGGCGCGTACGTCGTCGTCGGTCAGCGACTCCAGCCGCAGCAGCAGGCTGCGTGAGAGCAGTGGCGAGATCACGCTGAAGAACGGGTTCTCGGTCGTGGCAGCGATCAACGTGACCCAGCGATTCTCGACGCCCGGGAGCAGTCCGTCCTGCTGCGCCTTGCTGAACCGGTGCACCTCGTCGACGAAGAGCACCGTCTCCCGACCGGTCGCGACCAGCTCGGCGCGGGCGGCGTCGATCGCGGCGCGGACCTCCTTGACGCCGGCCGACACGGCGGAGACCTCGACGAAGCGCCGGTCGGTCTGCTGGCTGACGATGGAGGCGATCGTCGTCTTGCCCGTGCCCGGCGGCCCCCAGAGCAGCAGCGACATCGACTGGTCGCCCTCCACCAGCCGGCGCAGCGGCGACCCGGGGGCGCGCAGCTGCGCCTGGCCGACGAGCTCGTCGAGGGTCCGAGGTCGCATCCGCACCGCCAACGGCGCGGACGCGTGCGTGTTCGCGTTCAGCGACCCACCCCCGGTGCGCGCGGCAGCACCAGGCGTCTCGAACAGTCCCTCTTCCACTCCTGGCCTGCCGGTCAGGCCTGGCGCAGGGTCTTGGCCTCGATGTCGAACCAGTGGTCGGCGAAGCCCGGACCACTGTCGAGGCCCGTCAACGGGGTCGCGCTCGGGTCCGGGGCGCCGTAGTCGTCGACACCGAGCATCCGGCCGGTGATGGGCTTGTCAGGGTGCTTGCCCAGCTGACCCGGGAAGTGACAGGCCACCTTGTGGCGAGGACCGACCTGCAGGAGGGGCGGCTCGACCCGGGCACAGATCTCCTGCGCGATCGGGCACCGGGTCCGGAACCGGCACCCCGACGGCGGGTTGATCGGGCTGGGCACGTCGCCAACGAGTCGGATCCGCTCCCGCCGACCACCGATCGCGGCCTGCTTGACGTCGGGGACCGCCGACAGCAGTGCTTGCGAGTAGGGGTGGTTCGGGCGGTTGTAGAGCGAGTCCCGGTCCGCGATCTCCACGATCTTGCCGAGGTACATGACGGCCACTTCGGGGCAGAAGTGCCGCACGATCGCCAGGTCGTGGGCGATGAAGAGGAACGCGATCCGGAACTCTTTCTGCAGGTCCTGGAGCAGGTTGACCACCTGCGCCTGGATCGACACGTCGAGCGCCGAGACCGGCTCGTCCGCCACCAGGAGCTTGGGCTGCAGGGTCAGCGCGCGGGCGATGCCGATGCGCTGCCGCTGACCACCGGAGAACTCGTGTGGGTAGCGGTTGTAGTGCTCGGGGTTGAGACCGACGATCTCCAACAGCTCCTGGACCCGCGCCAGCACCTGCTTCCGCGGCACGATCTTGTGGATCTCCAGGGGCGCACCGACGATCGAACCTACGGTGTGGCGCGGGTTCAGCGAGGTGTACGGGTCCTGGAAGATCATCTGGATCTCCCGGCGCAGTGGCTTGAGGCCGCGCTCCGAGGTCTTGGCGATGTCCTCACCGTCGAACCTGATCGCGCCACCGGTCGGCTCGTAGAGTCGGGTCACCATCCGGCCGGTCGTCGACTTGCCGCAGCCGGACTCACCAACCAGGCCGAGCGACCCGCCCTCCGGGACCTGGAACGAGACGCCGTCCACGGCCTGCACGTGACCGATCGTGCGGCGGAACAGGCCGGCCGACTTCACCGGGAAGTACATCCGCAGGTCCTCGACCTCGAGGATCGGCTTCGCCGCAGGGTCGGCGACCGCAGCGGAGTGCGAGGTGACCGGAGCGACGTAGTCGATCTCGTCCTGTTCGATCGGGTCCTCGCCAGGAGGATGCGGGTCCTCGTTCGGCATCCCGGTGCTGCTGGACAGTTGGCCGCTCATGCTTCCTCCACCAGACCCGGCGCGATCTCGGGCAGGACCTCTCGTTCGTACACCACGTCCGGATCAGGCAGGTGACACCGCTTGAGGTGCCCCGCGAACCGCTTGCCCGGCAGGAGCTCGGGCAGCGCCGTCCGGCACAGGTCTCCGGGCACCTTGTCACGGTGCAGGCACCGGGGATGGAACGCACAGCCCTGGGGCGGGTTAAGCAGCGACGGCGGGTTGCCGGGAATGGGCACCAGCCGTCCACCGGTGTCAGCGGTGACGTCGGGGACGCTGGAGAGCAGACCCCAGGTGTAGGGCATCTCCGGGTGGGTCAGGAGCTCCTTGGTCGAGCCGTACTCGACGGCGCGGCCGGCGTACATGACCAGCACATCGTCTGCCATCTCTGCAACGACACCGAGATCGTGGGTGATGATGATGACCGACGAGTCGAACTCGCGTTGCAGGTCTTGGAGCAGGTCGAGGATCTGAGCCTGCACCGTCACGTCCAGCGCGGTCGTCGGCTCGTCGGCGATCAGCAGGCCGGGGTTGTTGATCAGCCCCATCGCGATCATGGCGCGCTGCCGCATCCCACCCGAGAACTGGTGCGGGTAGTCGTCGACGCGACGGTCGGGCTGCGGGATGCCAACGCGGTCGAGCATCTCGATGGCACGAGCGCGCGCGGCCTTCTTGTTCGCGTCATGGTGCACGCGGTAGGCCTCGGCGATCTGCTTGCCCACGGTGAAGTAGGGGTGCATCGCCGAGAGCGGGTCCTGGAAGATCATCGACACCTCCTTACCGCGTCGCTGGCGCATCTGCTCGTCGCTGAGCGCGAGCAGGTCGGTGCCGTCGAGCAGGATCCGTCCGCTGACCTTGGCGCTGGTGCCCCGGTGCAGGCCGAGGATCGCCGAGCTCGAGACCGACTTGCCAGAACCCGACTCGCCGACGATGCCCAGCGTCTTGCCGCGTCCCAGCCTGAAGCTCAGGCCGTCGGTCGCCTTGACGAGGCCGTCGGGAGTCGGGAAGTGGACCCGGAGGTCGTCGACCATGAGATAGCTGCTGGTGTCGGAACCGGTATCGGGGTGAGCGTCCACCACGGTTGTCCTCACTAACTGAGCCGCACGCGCGGGTCGATGACGGCGTACAGCAGGTCCACGATGATGTTGGCGACGATGACGAAGACCGCCAGCAGGAGCACCAGTCCCACCAGAGTGGGCAGGTCGAAGTCGCGGTTGGCCTGGACGGCCAGCTTGCCGAGACCCGGGTAGTTGAACACCGACTCGGTGATGATCGCGCCGCCCAGGAGACCGGCGAAGTCGAGACCGGCCATCGTCACGATCGGTGTCAGCGCGGCGCGCAGGGCGTGCTTGAAGGTGACGGTGCGCGGAGGCAGGCCCTTCGCCCGGGCGGTGCGGACGTAGTCCTCGCTCAGGGACTCGAGGACGTAGGCGCGAGTCATTCGCACGTAGCCCGCCATGAAGAAGACCGCGAGCGTGATCGCCGGCAGCAACAGGCTGGACCCCCACCCGGACAGTCCACCGTCGGCGATGGTGGTGTAGCGAGGTATGTCGACCCATCCCCATTGGATGGCCACGAACTTGTACAGCAGCAGTCCGGTGAAGAATGTCGGGAGGGCGTAGAAGACCAGCGAGAGGCCGACGAGCCCACGGTCGATGATCGTGCCTCTCTTGAGAGCGGCGATCACGCCGAAGAGGACGCCGCCGAGGATCCAGAGGACGAAGGCCGCGAGCGCGATGGATGCCGAGACCGGCAGCGTTCGTTCGATCAGGTCGTTGACCGTCGAGGTGCGCTCGGTGGAGTAGCCCAGGCAGGGCGCCGGGCAGTGGGCGATCGTCTGGGGAGCGGTCTCCTTGAGCTCGGGGTCGTCCGGGAAGTCACGGCCGACGAAGACACCCTTGGCGAACTTGGCCCACTGCACCATGAAGTTGTCGTTGTATCCGAGCGCGTCCGCGGTCACTTCCTTCTGCGCGGCCGAGCAGTTCTTGCCACACGCGAACTGAGCCGGGTCGACGGGCGAGGCAAAGAACAGCGCGAACGTCACGATGCTCATCACAACGATCAGGATCACGCCGGCGATGACTCGACGGACGATGTAGGCAAACACGGGGACCTCTGCTGACGACGATGACGGGCGGACGGGGACGCGGCACCGGCGGCCGAGGATCCAGAAGAGGACCCTCGGCCGTCGGTCAGTTTACCGATCGATCAGCTCTCCACACCGATCACGGCGAGGTCGGCGTAGCCGTTCGTCGAGACGTTGTTGGAGTACCCGGTGACCTTGGACCCGTGGAGGAAGTTGAAGATCGTGATCTCCAGCGGGATGTAGGCGACGTCCTCACCGAGCTTGGCGTCGACGCCGGCCCACTTCTTGGCGGCAGCATCGAGGTCGGTCTCGGCGTAGGCTTCGTCGATGGCCTTGTCGACCTCGGGTCCGCCCTTGTAGTTGCCGTAGTCGTTGCCGTTCGAGTCACCGGTCAGGTTGATCCGGCTGTCGAAGAGCGGCGGGATGACCGTGCCGATGGACGGCCAGTCTGCACCCCAACCACCCCAGGTGACGTCGAAGTCAGCGTCGGGCTTCTGGATGACGGCGTAGTAGGTGTCGGCGAGCGGGTCGAGCTGAGTCTCGAAGCCCGCAGCGTCCCACGCCTCCTTGAGTGCCGCGGCCTGCTTGTCGGAGGTCGGGGTGCCACCGGAGTAGGTGAACTTGATCTTCACCGGCTTCGGAGCCGAGCACTCGGCGAGCTTGGCCTTGGCCGCGTCCTGGTCGCCCTCATCGGGGATGTCGGCGAACGCCGGGTTCTCGGTGTAGCCAGGAACCGACGGGTTGACCACGGAGTACGCGGGCTTGAACGCCTTGTCGCCACCACCGGCCTTGATCCAGGCAGCCTTGTCGGTCGCGAGCGCGAGCGCCTCGCGGCAGGCCGGGTCCTTGAAGACCGGGGAGTTGAAGTTCGGCAACACGTAGTCGACGTACGGCGACTCGACCTGCGTGTAGCGGTCCTCGGCCTCGGGGATCCGGTCGTAGAACGTCGGCGGCATGCGGCGCTCGGTCACGGCGTACTGAGCGTCGTCCGAGTCAGCGATCAACTGCTCGTAGATTGCCTCGTCCTCGTCACCCTCACGGAACTCCCACTCGTCGGGGAGAGCCTTGCGGATGGTGTCGGTGTCCTCGCTCCAGTTCTCGTTGCGAACGAACGTCCCACCGGTGCCCTCGGTCCACTTGCCCTCGAGCTTGTAGGGACCGTTGGAGATGATCTGGAAGTTGCTGGCGTCGCCCTTGTCGAGATCCGCACGGTACGGGTCGAGGTAGCGCAGCGAGGCCATGGACTGCGGGAAGTCCGGCCAGGCCTTCTTCATGTGGTACGTGATCGTCTGACCGTCGCAGGTGACCGCCTTGTCGAAGTCGGCTTGGCCGGTCTTCTTGTAGGGGCCCTTGTAGGTGGGCAGGCCGTCGGCGCCGGTGGGGACATCGAGGTAGGTGAACAGGTAGTTCGCTGGTCCACCGATGATCACGTCGGTTGCGAAGTTGCGCGAGGCGCCGTACTTGAAGTCCTCACACGTGATCGCCTCGCCGTCCTCCCACTTCACGTCGTCGCGGACGGTGAAGGACCACGTCTTGCCGCCGTCATCGGTCGTGCCGGTGTCCGTGGCGAGATCCGGGACAGGAGTGGTGCCCTCGGTCGGGTCGTTGGAGGCGGGGAAGGCCACCAGGCTCCGGTAGACGAGTCGGCCTGCGTTGTTCAGGTCACGGCCGATGTACATACGCTGGGGGTCCCAGTGCTCAGTGAACCGGGGGCCGTTGAAGAAGATCGCGGTGCCGCCCTTGGCGCCTTCAGCGTTGTTGCCGCTGTTGCTGCTTGGCTCGTCGTCACTGCCGCCGCACGCGGCAAGCGACATCGCAAGCGCCGCAGCAGCCGCCATGGCGACTAGCGGCTTCTTGGTGATGGCCATCCAACTGTCTCCTATCTGAGGGTGAACGTGCCGGGAGTCCGGCGTCAGCAGCAGCCTGACCAAGAGCGACGGCCGGCTGCCGTGTTTGTGGGTGTTCCGCTATCGGTGCGTCTTGGGGTCGAGCGCGTCGCGGGCGCCGTCTCCGACCAGGTTGAAGAAGACGACGGTCAGCACGAGCACGATGCCCGGCAGGAAGAAGAACATCGGGTCGGCGGTGGTGTAGTTGACCGAGTCGGCCAGGATGTTGCCGAGCGTCGGGGTCGGCGGCTTGATGCCGACGCCGAGGAAGCTGAAGGCGGCCTCTGCCGAGATGTACGCGGGGACCAGCAGCGTGAAGTACACGAGGATCGGGGCCCAGACGTTCGGCAGGACCTCCTTGAAGTACAGCCGGCGCTTGTTGGCGCCGATGAGCTTGGCCGCCTCCACGAACTCGCGCTCCCGGATGGACAGCACCTGACCACGGAGGACGCGGGCCACCGGGGGCCAGCCGAACGCAGCGAGGATGATGATCACGTAGAGCCCCGAGGCCAGGTCACGGTCGCTGAGGAACCCGAGACCCGGGGCGTCGGAGATGCTGTTCTGGATCATGTAGACCGCCGGGGCGGACAGCGCGAGCAACATCATCGTCTGGGGGAAGGAGAGCGTCAGGTCGATGAAGCGGCCGACGGTGGCGTCGGCCAGGCCCCCCGAGAAGCCCGAGATGATGCCGAGGGCCACGCCGATGATGACCGTGATCACAGTGCCGGTAAGCGCGATGCCCAGCGACCAGGTCATCGCCAGCATCAGCCGTGACAGCAGGTCGCGACCGGTGCCGGGCTCCAGGCCGAGCGGGTGGTCCCAGCTGATACCGCCCAGCGCGCCGAGCGGCTTGACGCCGTCGTCGGCGAGCAGGTCCTGGTTGAACGTGTAGGGATCGAGCACGCCCGCCGCCACCAGGATCGGCGCCGCGATCGCGCAGAGCACGAAGACGGCGGAGATCGCCAGGGCGATGACAGACAGCTTGTCCGCTCGGAACCGCCGAACCGCCAGCTGCATCGGCGAGCGACCGGCAGCCACCGATGGGACGGCGCCTTCCGGCGCGGTGAGCTCCTCGTCGCCGTGCGGCTCCAGGTTGGACGCGGTCAGCGTCACCAGGTTTCCCCTCTCAGATTTGTTGCACGGTAGGTCCCGGAGGGCCACCGCCTTCGGCACTCTATGTGACACCGAGAGCGAATTGCAGCGCGTGGCGGTAACGATCCGGTCTCGACCAGTAGAGCGTTCGTAGTTTCAGGCTGTTGGAGGGACGTTCTCCGCCAGAACGGCGTCTACACCCGCCTCTTTGCGCTGCTCGGCCGTGATCGGCGCCGGCGCAGCGGTGAGCGGGTCGAAGCCGCCACCGGACTTGGGGAACGCGATCACGTCGCGGATCGAGTCGGTCCCGGCCAGCAGCGCGCAGATCCGGTCCATGCCGACCGCGATGCCGCCATGGGGCGGCGCGCCGAAGGTGAACGCGTCCAGGAGGAACCCGAACTTCTCGTGTGCCTCCTCCTCGGTGAGGCCCATCACCGCGAAGACCCGCTTCTGCACGTCCTCGCGGTGGATCCGGATCGACCCGCCGCCGAGCTCGTTGCCGTTGCAGACGATGTCGTAGGCGTAGGCCAGCGCGGAGCCGGGGTCGCTGTCGAAGGTGTCGAGGAACTCCGGCTTCGGGCCGGTGAAGGCGTGGTGGACCGCGGTCCACGCACCGGCCCCCACCGCCACGTCGCCGCTGGCGACCGCGTCGGAGGCCGGCTCGAACATGGGAGCATCGACCACCCAGGTGAAGGCGAACGCACTCTCGTCGATGAGGCTCCCGCGGCGACCGATCTCCAGCCGAGCAGCACCCAGCAGGGCGCGACTCGGCTTGGTCGCTCCGGCGGCGAAGAACACGCAGTCACCGGGAGCGGCGCCCACGTGCGCGGCCAGGCCCGCCTTCTCCTCGTCGGACAGGTTCTTGGCCACAGGACCGCCCAGCTCCCCGTCCTCCTGCACCAGCACGTAGGCCAGACCCTTGGCGCCGCGCTGCTTCGCCCACTCCTGCCAGGCATCCAGCTTCTTGCGCGGCTGGCTGGCTCCACCGGGCATGACGACCGCCCCGACGTACTCCGCCTGGAAGACGCGGAACGGGGTGTCCTTGAAGTAGTCGGTGCACTCGACGAGCTCCAGGCCCATCCGCAGGTCGGGCTTGTCGGAGCCGAAGCGTGCCATCGCGTCGGCGTACGTCATCCGCGGGATCGGACGCGGGATGTCGACGTCGATGAGCTTCCACATCGCGGCGAGGACGTCCTCCATCAGGGCGATGACGTCGTCCTGGTCGGCGAAGCTCATCTCGATGTCGAGCTGGGTGAACTCCGGCTGCCGGTCAGCCCGGAAGTCCTCGTCGCGGTAGCAACGCGCGATCTGGAAGTAGCGCTCCATGCCGGCGACCATCAGCAGCTGCTTGAAGAGCTGCGGGCTCTGCGGCAGGGCGTACCAGCTGCCGGGCTGCAGGCGGGCCGGCACCAGGAAGTCGCGTGCGCCCTCGGGCGTGCTGCGGGTGAGGGTCGGCGTCTCGATCTCGACGAAGGCGTGGGCGTCGAGGACGTCGCGGGCCGCCTTGTTGATCTTGCTGCGCAAGCGGAGCGCGTGGTTGGGACCGGAGCGACGCAGGTCGAGGTAGCGGTGCTTGAGCCGGGCCTCCTCCCCCACGTCGACGTGGTCGCTGATCGGGAACGGCAGCGGGGCGGATGCGGACAGCACCTCGACGTCGCTGGCGACGACCTCGATGGCGCCGGTCGCCAGGTTGGGGTTCTCGTTGCCGTCCTTGCGAGCGGTCACCTCGCCGGTGATCTTGAGGCAGTACTCAGCGCGCAGCTGGTGGGCCACCTCCTCGTCGCGGATCACCACCTGGACGACGCCGCTGGCCTCGCGCAGGTCGATGAAGGCCACACCCCCGTGGTCGCGGCGGTTGGCCACCCATCCGGCGAGGGTGACGGTCTGGCCGACGTGCTCGGCGCGCAAGGCGCCGGCGTCATGGGTGCGGATCACTGTGAAACTCCTCGGTGGTCGAGCTTGTCGAGACCCAGGATCTGCGGTCGCAGGTCCTCGGTGGGTGGGGTCCAGGTCGCCGGGTCCGCGGCCACCTGCTCACCCGATCGGATGTCCTTGACCTCGTGGCCGCCGTCGGCGTCGGTGAACCAGACGAAGGGGATGCCACGGCGCTCGGCGTACCGGATCTGCTTGCCGAACTTCTGCGCGCTCGCCGCGACCTCACACGGGATGTCACGAGCCCGCAGCGCGCCGGCGATCGCGTCACTGGTGGCGCGCGACTCCTCGTCGACGACCACGACCAGCACGGCGCTCGGCACCGGGCGGCTGCCCGCGAGCACGCCGTCGGCGAGCAGCGGGATGAGTGAGCGGGAGACCCCGAACGAGACACCGACGCCCGGGTACGTCGTACGCCCGTCGGTCGCGAGCGCGTCGTAGCGACCGCCACCACCGACCGACTTCAGACGCTCGTAGCCGGCCATGAAGATCTCGACGACCGTGCCGGTGTAGTAGTCGAGGCCACGCGCGATGCGCAGGTTGGCCTCGACCATCACGTGCTGGTGGTCGCCTGCGGAGCAGCCCTCCACGACGGCCGCGAGCTCGGCGAGGCCCTCGTCGAGCAGCTCGTCGACCACGCCCAGGGCGCGCACCCGCTCGACGAACGAGGTGTCGGCGACCCGGATGGTCGCCAGCTCCAGACAGCGCTGGGCCTGCTCGGGGGTCGCACCGGCGTCGCCGACCAGCAGCTCGGCGACCTTGTCGGCAGGCAGCTTGTCGAGCTTGTCGATGGTGCGGATCGCCGCGGTCACGTCGGGCAGGCCGAGGCCGCGGTAGAAGCCCTGGATCAGCTTGCGGTTGTTGAACTGGAAGCTCACGGGCGGGATCGGGAGCGCGTCGAGCGCGTCCACCATCACCCGCATCACCTCGACGTCGTGGTGGAAGGGCAGCTCGTCGCGGCCGACGATGTCGACGTCGGCCTGGGTGAACTGCCGGTAGCGGCCCTCCTGCGGACGCTCTCCGCGCCAGGCCGGCTGGATCTGGAAGCGCCGGAACGGGAACTCGAGGTGGCCTGCGTGCTCGAGCACGTAGCGCGCGAACGGCACGGTGAGGTCGAAGTGCAGGCCGAGCCCCGCGTCCGCCTCGTCCGCGGCAGCGTGCAGCCGGCGCAGGACGTAGATCTCCTTGTCGACCTCACCGCCCTTCGCCAGACGGTCGAGGGGTTCGACGACCCGGGTCTCGATGTTGGCGAACCCGTGCAGCTCGAAGGTGTGCGCCAGCGACGCGATCACCTCGCGCTCGACCACGCGCGCGGAGGGCAGCAGCTCGGGGAACCCGCTCAGCGGGGTGGGCTTGGCCATGTCAGAGGTCCTGGAGGTATGGATTGGTCGCGCGTTCCCGGCCGATGGACGTCTGCTCCCCGTGGCCGGGGAGCACGACGATGTCGTCGGCGAGGGGCAGCACCTTGCTCTTGAGGCTCTGCAGCATCGTCGGATGGTCGCCGCCGGGCAGGTCGGTGCGGCCGATGGACCCGGCGAAGAGCAGGTCACCGGAGAACATCACCTCGGAGACGTCCTCGCGGTCGTACGGCGTCCGGAAGGTCACCGAGCCCTGCGTGTGTCCGGGCGTGTGGTCGGTGACGAAGCGCAGGCCGGCGAGCTCGAGCTCCTGGGCGTCGCCGAGCTCACGCACGTCGTCCGGCTCGGCGAACTCGTAGTTGCCGCCGAGCAGCATCTGCGTGGTCTCGGGGGACATGCCGGCCATCGGGTTAGCGAGCAGGTGCCGGTCCGCGGGGTGGATCCAGGCAGTCGCGTCGTAGGTCCCGGCGACCGGCGCGACACACCACATGTGGTCGACGTGGCCGTGGGTGACCAGGACCGCCACCGGCTTGAGGCGATGCTCGCGGACCACCTCGGCGATGCCCTCGGCCGCGTCCTTGCCGGGGTCGATGATGACGCACTCGGTGCCCGGCGCCGTCGCGGCGACGTAGCAGTTGGTGCCCCATGGACCTGCGGGGAAGCCGGCGATCAACACCACGGCAGACTATCGAGCCGACCAGGGCGACGTCGCATCGGTGCTGGACCATGGTTTGCTGGGCGCGCGGGCAGCGGCGCGGGGTTGACTAGCATGGTGCCGGGCGTCCCGACGGGGACGGTGCCGTGGCAGCCAAATACGCATCGAGCGGAGTGCACCAGTGACGAGTCATCAGTGGGGTCGAGTCGACGACGACGGAACCGTCTACGTGAAGACCGCCGACGGCGAACGCTCCGTGGGGCAGTATCCCGAGGGCTCCCCCGAGGAGGCGCTGAAGTTCTTCACCGAGCGCTTCGACGCGCTCGCTTTCGAGGTCGAGCTCCTCGAGAAGCGCGTCGCCAGCGGCGTCATGTCGCCCGAGGAGGCGGCCGCGTCCGTGCGTACGGTGCGCGAGCAGGTGACCTCCGCGAACGCCGTGGGCGACCTCGCCGCGTTGACCGGACGCCTCGAGGCGCTGGAGCCGGTGCTCGAGCAGCAGCGCGAGGCCCGCAAGATCGAGCGCGCCCAGCGGGCCGCCGAGGCCCGTGAGGGCAAGGAGAGGATCGTCGCGGAGGCGGAGGTCCTCGCGGAGGGCTCCGACTGGCGCAACGGCGCCAACCGGATGCGCGAGCTGCTCGACGAGTGGAAGGCGCTCCCCCGCATCGACCGGTCGTCCGACGACGCGCTGTGGCGTCGCTTCTCGACCGCGCGCACGGCGTACACCCGACGCCGCAAGGCGCACTTCTCCGAGCAGCACGAGAAGCGCGACGCCGCGCGCAGCGTGAAGGAGAAGCTCGCGGTCGAGGCCGAGAGCCTCGCCACCTCGACGGACTGGGGCGGGACCGCCGGCCGCTACCGGGACCTGATGCGCCAGTGGAAGGCCGCCGGTCCGGCCCCACGCGACGCCGACGAGGCGCTGTGGAAGCGCTTCCGCGGCGCCCAGGACACGTTCTTCGGCGCCCGTGACGCCGCCGCCGCCGAGCAGGACGTGGAGTTCGCTGCCAACGCCGAGGTCAAGGAGGCGCTGCTCGTCGAGGCCGAGAAGCTGGTGCCGGTCACCGACCTCGACGCCGCGAAGCGGGCGTTCCGGGACATCGCCGACCGCTGGGACGCGGCCGGCAAGGTGCCGCGCGATCGGATGAAGGACCTCGAGGCCCGGATCCGCAAGGTCGAGACCGAGATCCGCGGCGTCGAGGATGAGCAGTGGCGCCGCTCCGACCCCGAGAAGTCCGCCCGCGCCGACGACCTGGTCAGCAAGCTCGAGGCCGCCATCGCCAAGGTCGAGGCCGACCTGGAGAGGGCGAAGGCCGCCGGCAACGAGAAGAAGGTCAAGGAGCTCGAGGAGAACCTCGTCTCCCGCCAGTCGTTCCTGGAGATGGCCAAGCGGGCGAGCGAGGACTATTCGTAGCCGGATGCCTGCGAGCCCGCGACCGAGGCACGAGGTCGCGTCAGGCGTGTCGAGATCCGGTGAGCCGAGAAGCAGCCTCTACTGCGTGACGCGGTAGGCGTCGAAGACGCCGGGCACCGAGCGCACCGCCTTGAGGACCGTGTCGAGGTGCTTGGCCTCGGCCATCTCGAAGGTGAACCGGCTCTTCGCGACCCGGTCCCTCGACGTCGAGAGATTGGCGCTGAGGATGTCGACGTGGGCGTCGGAGAGCGCCATGGTGATGTCGGAGAGCAGCCGGGCCCGGTCCAGAGCCTCGACCTGGATGTTGACCAGGAAGCTGGACTGGCCCGTCGGCGCCCACTCGACGTCGAGCAGCCGCTCGGGCTGGGCCTGCAGGCTCGCCGCGTTGGTGCAGCTCTGCCGGTGGACCGACACTCCCCCGCCCTTGGTGACGAACCCGAGGATCGGGTCCGGCGGCACCGGCGTACAGCACTTCGCGAGCTTCACCCACACGTCAGGGGCACCCTTGACGATCACGCCGGAGTCGCCGCCCGGCTGCGCCTTGGCGCGGCCTCGGCGGCCGGTGATCGTGACGCCCTCTGCCAGGTCCTCGGCCGCACCGTCGTCGCCGCCGTGGAGATCGATGACCCGGCGTACGACGGCTTGAGCGCTGAGGTTGCCTTCCCCGACCGAGGCGTAGAGCGCCGAGACGTCGGCCAGCTTGAAGTGGACCGCGGCCAGCATCAGCGACTCGTGGGACATCAGCCGCTTGAGCGGCAGCCCCTCCTTGCGCATCAGCTTGGCGATCTGCTCCTTGCCCTGGTCGATCGCCTCCTCGCGCCGCTCCTTGGTGAACCATTGGCGGATCTTGGAGCGGGCGCGCGGCGACTTCACGAAGCCGAGCCAGTCGCGCGACGGCCCGGCGGTCGGTGACTTCGAGGTGAAGACCTCCACCACGTCGCCGTTCTCCAGCGCGGACTCGAGCGGCACCAGACGCCCGTTCACGCGAGCACCGATCGTGTGGTGACCGACCTCGGTGTGTACGGCGTACGCGAAGTCGACGGGGGTCGCGCCGGTGGGCAGCGCGATGACGTCGCCGCGCGGCGTGAACACGTAGACCTCGGCGCGGTTGATCTCGAAGCGCAGCGACTCCAGGAACTCGCCCGGGTCCTCGACCTCGTTCTGCCAGTCGAGGAGCTGGCGCACCCACGTCATGTCGTCGATGTCGCCGGGGCGGTCGGTGTCGACGCCGGCGCGGCCGTTCTCCTTGTACTTCCAGTGCGCGGCGACGCCGTACTCCGCCCGGCGGTGCATCGCGAAGGTGCGGATCTGCAGCTCGACCGGCTTGCCCTGCGGCCCGATGACCGTCGTGTGCAACGACTGGTACATGTTGAACTTCGGCATCGCGACGTAGTCCTTGAACCGACCGAGCACGGGGTTCCAGCGCGAGTGGAGCACGCCGAGGACGGTGTAGCAGTCGCGGTCGTCCTCGACGAGGACCCGGATGCCGACCAGGTCGTAGATGTCGGAGAACTCCCGACCGCCGACGATCATCTTCTGGTAGATCGAGTAGTAGTGCTTCGGTCGCCCGGTGACGGTGCACTTGACCTTGGCCTCGCGCAGGTCGGCGTCGACCTGGTTGATCACCTCAGCGAGGAACTGGTCGCGCGACGGCGCCCGCTCGGCCACCATCCGCACGATCTCGTCGTAGATCTTAGGGTGCAGGGTCGCGAACGCGAGGTCCTCGAGCTCCCACTTGATGGTGTTCATGCCGAGCCGGTGCGCCAGCGGGGCGTAGATGTCGAGCGTCTCGCGGGCGACCCGCTCCTGGGTCTCCTGCCGCACGTAGCGCAGCGTCCGCATGTTGTGCAGGCGGTCCGCGAGCTTGATGACGAGCACTCGGATGTCGCGCGACATCGCGACGATCATCTTGCGGATGGTCTCGGCCTGCGCGGAGTCGCCGTACTTGACCTTGTCGAGCTTGGTCACTCCGTCGACGAGCCGGGCGACCTCGTCGCCGAAGTCCTGGCGCACCTGCTCCAGGGTGTACGGCGTGTCCTCGACCGTGTCGTGAAGGAGCGCCGCGGCCAGCGTCGACTCGGTCATCCCGATGTCGGCCAGGATCGTCGTCACCGCGAGCGGATGCGTGATGTAGGGGTCACCCGACTTGCGCGTCTGCGTGCCGTGCATCTTCTCAGCGGTCAGGTAGGCCCGCTCGAGGAGGGCCAGGTCGGCCTTCGGGTGGTTGGCTCGCACCGAGCGGAAGAGAGGCTCCAGGACCGGGTTGGCCGACTGGTTGCGGGTCCCCATCCGCGCCAGCCGCGCTCGCATGCTGCGGGTGGACGGGCCGGGTTCGGACGCACGGCGCGGGCCTGCCGGGACAGGCGGCGCCGTGCTCTCCTCGGTCACGCTTGCAGTCTAGGCGTCAGACCGTGAGGAGGGTCGTCAGGTCGACGTCCCCGAGGGCGTCGCGCCCCCGGAGGAACCCGAGCTCCATCAGCATCGCCACCCCGTGCACGGTGGCGCCGGACTGGGCGACCAGCTCCATCGTGGCGCGAGCCGTCCCGCCGGTGGCGAGGACGTCGTCGACGAGCAGCACCCGGTCACCCGGCTGCAACGCGTCCTGGTGCACCTCGAGCGTCGCCTCGCCGTACTCCAGCGAGTAGGACACGGCGTACGTCGCGCGCGGGAGCTTGCCGGCCTTGCGGACCGGGACGAACCCGACCCCGAGTGCCAACGCGACCGGAGCGCCGAGGATGAAGCCCCGCGACTCCATGCCGAGCACCTTGTCGACGACCGGCCGGCCGTCGGCATCGCGACCCGGCGCCGACAGCGCTGCGACGACATCCGTGAGTGCCGTGTGGTCCGCGAGGAGCGGGGTGATGTCCTTGAAGAGGATCCCGGGCTCGGGGAAGTCAGGGACGTCCGCGATCAGTGCGAGCGCCGACTCCAGGTCCGGCCCCGGCTCAGTCATCTCCTCGAGGTCACTTCTTGTCGCGCTTGGACTTCGGCTGGCGGGAGGGCTGCTGGCGACCGGACGCCCGGCTCTCCTTCACCGGGCCTCGCGCCTCGGGCACGATGCGGCCGCGGCCGGCGGCCTGTGGGGCCCGATCAGGCGCGGAAGGCGCCACCGGGCGCGACACCGGAGCGCCGTCCTCGAGGTCGCCCTCGGCCTCGTCGAGGAGAGCTGGCTCGCCCTGGACCGGCATGTCCTCCGTGAACGCGGGGACAGATGCGTAGCGGTCCGCTTCGTGAGCTGCCCGGGCCTTCGCGCGCTTGTCTGCCAGCTTGACCTCGGACTCGGTCGACTTCATCTGCACCAGGATGCGCGGCGCGATGAAGACCGAGGAGAAGACGCCTGCTGCCATGCCGACGAACTGCGCCAGCGCCAGGTCCTTGAGCGAGCTCGCGCCCAGCTGGACCGCGCTAACGTAGAGGATGGCGCCGATCGGGATGAGCGCCACGATCGAGGTGTTGATCGACCGGACCAGGGTCTGGTTCACGGCGAGGTTGGCGGCCTGTGCGTAGCTGCGACGACCGGTGCGCAGGTTGGCGGTGTTCTCCCTGACCTTGTCGAAGACGACGACGGTGTCATACATCGAGAAGCCCAGGATCGCGAGCAGACCTGTCACCGCGGCCGGTGTCACGGGGAACCCGGAGAGCGAGTAGACGCCGATCGTGAGCGCGATGTCGTGGAACAGCGCGACCAGCGCGGCCACCGACATCTTCCACTCCCGGAAGTAACCCCAGATGAAGAGCACAACCAGCGTGAGGAAGATGGCCACGCCGATCAGCGCTCGTTTGGCGACGTCACGTCCCCAGCTCGCGCCCACCTCGGTCTTGGAGACGTCGTCGCCGCTGGCGCCCGTCACGTCCTCGATGATCGCGCGGACCTCCCGGTCGCCCGCGGCGTTGACGTTCTCGATCTGCACGATGAGGCCGTCGTCGCCTGCGGTCGTGACCTGGGGAGACGCCTCGCCACCGACGGGCGAGTCGCCGATCGCGCTGCCGAGCTCGTCGGCGGTCTCCTGGGTTGCGACATCGGAGGAGAGGTTCGTGATGGTGTACTGCGTCCCACCGGTGAACTCGATGCCGAAGTTCATGCCCTTGACCAGGATCACCAGGATCGCGAGCCCCACCAGGGTGCCGGAGATGGCGTACCAGAGGGCACGGTGACCGACGAAGTCGTAGGACTTCCGGCCCTGGTAGAGGTCGTTGCCGAGCCTCGAGAACTTGCCCATCAGGCCTTACCTCCCGTGGCGACGCGATCGATCCCGAGCGTGTTCGCGCTCAGACCGGAGAGCTCGCCGCCACCGTTGAAGAACTTGAACCGTGCCAGGTAGGTCACCATCGGCTTGGTGAACCAGAAGAGGATTGCCAGGTCGATCAGCGTCGAGAGGCCGAGGGCGAAACCGAAGCCCTTCACCGCCCCGGTCGCGAAGAGGTAGAGAACGCCGGCCGAGAGCAGCGACACCACATTGGCGGCGAGTCGCGTCTTCTTGGCGCGGACCCAGCCCGTCTCCACGGCGACCCGCATCGACTTGCCCTCACGCATCTCGTCGCGGATGCGCTCGAAGAAGATGATGAAGGAGTCCGCGGTGACACCCACGCCGATGACCAGGCCGGCAATGCCGGGCAGCGTCAGCGTGAAACCGGCCGTGTTGCCGAGCAGCAGCACCATGCCGTACGTGATCGCCGCCGCCGTCAGCAGCGAGGCCAGCACGACCAGGCCGAGACCGCGGTAGTAGACCAGGCAGTAGAGCATCACCAGGATCAGGCCGAGGAGGCCGGCGGTCAGTCCGGCCTGGAGCTGGTTGCCGGCCAAGGACGGGCCGATCTCCTCGATCTGCGTACCCTCCCGGTCGAAGGAGATCGGCAGGGCACCGAACT
The DNA here is from genome assembly GCF_039543845.1 of Nocardioides endophyticus. Taxonomy (NCBI): domain Bacteria; kingdom Bacillati; phylum Actinomycetota; class Actinomycetes; order Propionibacteriales; family Nocardioidaceae; genus Nocardioides; species Nocardioides endophyticus. The sequence continues at coordinate 105,086 of NZ_BAABKN010000026.1, forward strand.
TCAGGCTGGTCGCCAGGCTCTCAGCGGACGTCTTGTTGAAGTTGCCGGTGATCTGGGCGTTGCCGTCGGGGATCCGGCCCTCGAAGTTCGGCGCCGAGATCACCTGACCGTCGAGCACGACCGCGAACTGCTGCTCGGTCCCGGCCATCGAGTCGGACAGATCGGCGAACGCCTTCTTGCCGTCGCCGCCCAGCTCCAGGTTCACCTGCCACTGGGTGTTCTGCGTGCTCGGGGCCAAGGCGCTCGCCGACTTCAGGTCCGTGCCCTCGATCGCCGCCGGCGAGAGCAGGTACTTGGTCGCCTCGTCGTCGTCGGTGCCACAGGTGACCAGCCACGTCGTCGGGTCGTCGACCGGCAGCTTGGCGGTCGGGCAGGTGTAGGCAGCGAACGCGTCGATCGCCTCCTGCGGCGGAGCGGTGATGAACGCGAGCGCCTCCTTCGCGGTGGCGCCCTTCGCGTCCGCCGGGGCGCTAGGGCTCGACGACGGGGACCCGCTCGGCGACTCGCTCGCCGAGGCACTCGGCGACTTCGACGGCGCGGTTGCCTTCTTGTTCTTCTTCTCGTCGGCCGTGAACGCCGGACGGCTCTTCGGCTTGGCCGACGACTTGTCCTTGGGCTTGGCCTTGTCGGAGCCCTTGGCCGTGGCGGACGGGGAGGGCGGAAGCGTCACGCCGACCCCGGGCTCCGCGCTGGCGCTCGGGTCCGCACTCGGATCGGCCGGCGTCGCGCTGGCACACGGGCCAGGGACGAGGCTGGTGCACGCCACGGTGCGGAACCGGAGCTGGGCCTGCCGGTTCACCGTGTCGAGCAGCGAGTTGTCGGTGTCACCGGGGACCTCCACCACGATGTACTGGCTGCCCTGGGTCGTCACCTCCGCCTCACTGAAGCCGGTCGCGTTGACGCGGCTGTCGATGATGGACGCGGCCTCGTCCAGGTTCTCCTGTGACGGGTTGCCGTTCGCGGTCAGCGTGATCCGGGTGCCGCCCTGGAGGTCGAGCCCGAGGGCCGGCTTCCAGGTCCCGCCGATGGCGACCAGACCGAAGAGCACGCCGATCCCGATCGCGAAGACGATCAACGTGCGGCCCGCGTGGGCGGCGGCGTTGCGTGCCATGTCAGTTCTCCTCGACGCCGTCGGCGCCAGCGCCCGGCTTGTCGTTCTCGGACTCGGTGTCGACCTCGTCCACGTCCTGCGGGATCTTGTTGCCGACCGCGCCGCGAGCCACCTTGATCACGACGCCCTCTGCGATCTCGACCTTCACGTGGTCGTCCTCGATCTCACGCACGGTCGCGTAGACCCCGGACGTCAGCATGACCTCGTCATTGACAGACAACGACGACTGCATGCTCCGGAGTTCCTTCTGACGCCGAGACTGCGGCCGGATGATGAAGAGCCAGAAGAGCAGCACGATGCCGACGAGCGGCAAGAACTCCACGACGAAAAGACCTCTCGAGCAGGAAAATGGGGCGTCGGAGCCACCAGCGGGGCCGACCGACGGGCCAGTGTAACCAGCGAGGTGGTCCGGATCACGAACCCGGGTCGGTCTCCCTCCCGACGTTCACCCGCCGGCCACTCACTCCTCGAAAAGGGGGCGGTCCGCCACGAGGGCCGGTGGCGGGGTCAGACCGAGGTGCTGCCACGCGGCCGGAGTGGCGATCCGGCCCCGCGGCGTACGCGCCAGGAAGCCGTTGCGCACCAGGAACGGCTCGGCCACCTCCTCGACGGTCTCCCGCTCCTCCCCCACGGCCACGGCCAGGGTGGAGATGCCGACCGGCCCGCCACCGAAGCGCCGGCACAGCGCGTCGAGCACGCCCCGGTCGAGGCGGTCCAAGCCGAGCTCGTCGACCTCGTAGAGCTCGAGCGCCGCCCGGGCCACGTCGAGGGTCACGACGCCGTCGGCCCGGACCTGGGCGTAGTCGCGGACCCGGCGCAGCAGCCGGTTGGCGATCCGCGGAGTGCCACGCGAGCGCGAGGCGATCTCGGCGGCGCCGTCGGCCTCCAGCACGACGCCGAGAAGCCCGGCCGAGCGGTGAATGATCAGGTCGAGCTCGTGCGGCTCGTAGAACTCGAGGTGGGCCGTGAAGCCGAACCGGTCGCGCAGCGGGCCGGGCAGCAGGCCGGCGCGCGTCGTGGCACCGACGAGCGTGAACGGCGGGATGTCGAGCGGGATCGCGGTCGCGCCAGGTCCCTTGCCGATGACGACGTCGACGCGGAAGTCCTCCATCGCCATGTAGAGCATCTCCTCGGCCGGGCGCGCCATCCGATGGATCTCGTCGACGAAGAGGACGTCGCCCTCGTTCATGCCGGACAGGATCGCGGCCAGGTCGCCGGCGTGGGTGATGGCCGGGCCGCTGGTCAGCCGGAGCGGTGAGGACATCTCGCCGGCGATGATCATCGCCAGCGTCGTCTTGCCGAGGCCGGGAGGACCGGACAGCAGCACGTGGTCAGGCGCTCGACCCCGCCGACGGGCGGCCTCGAGGACCAGACCGAGCTGGTCGCGGACGCGGACCTGGCCGACCACCTCGTCCAGGGTCCGCGGGCGCAGTGCCGCCTCGATGGTGCGCTCGTCACCGTCGGCCTCCGCAGCCGTCAGCGAGGCGAAGTGGACCTCCTCTGCCGCGGCCAGGTCGTCCTCGTGCATGCTCAGGCCTTGCTCAAGGTACGCAGCGCCGCTCGCAGCAGGGCACCGACGTCGGGACTGGAGCCGGCCTCGGGCGCGACGGCGTCGACGGCCTTCTCGGCATCGCGGGTCGTCCAGCCCAGGCCCATGAGCCCCTGGTGGACCTGGTCGCGCCACGACTCGCTCGAGGCGGCGGCCGCGGGGCGACCTCCTGTCGGGGCACCGATCCGGTCCTTGAGCTCGAGGATGATCCGCTGCGCACCCTTCTGACCGATACCCGGGACCCGGGTCAGTGTCTTGACGTCGTCGGAGGCGATGGCGCGGCGCAGGTCGTCGGGCGCGAGTACGGCGGTGATGGCCTGGGCGACCTTGGGGCCGACCCCGGAGGCCGTCTGGACGAGCTCGAAGATCTGCTTCTCGTCCTCGTCCGCGAAACCGAACAGGGTCAGCGAGTCCTCGCGCACGACCATGCTGGTGGGCAGCGTCGCCGAGTGACCCGGGCGCAACGTGGCGAGGGTGCCGGGCGTGCACATCAGCTCGAGACCGACTCCCCCGACCTCGAGCACGGCACTGGACAGCGTCACGGCGGCGACCTGGCCACGGACGAAGGCGATCATCTGCGTACTCTCCCGGGTATCGAGCCTGTCGAGGCACCGGCCGCGGCGAGGGCGGCATCGATGCGGGACTGGGCGCCTCCGCGCCAGATGTGGGTGATGGCGAGCGCCAGAGCGTCGGCGGCGTCGGCCGGCTTGGGTGGCGCATCGAGCCGGAGGATCCGGGTCACCATGGCGCCGACCTGCGCCTTGTCGGCCCGTCCGTTGCCCGACACGGCCGCCTTGACCTCGCTCGGGGTGTGCAGTGCGATCGGCAGCCCGCGCCGGGCGGCGCAGACCATCGCGATGCCGCTCGCCTGGGCCGTGCCCATCACGGTGCTGACGTCGGAGCGGGCGAAGACCCGCTCCACCGCGACCGCGTCGGGCCGGTACTCGTCGAGCCAGGCGTCGATGCCCTTCTCGATGGTCACGAGGCGCTCGGGCACCGGCAGGCCGGACGACGTGCGCAGCACGTTGACGTCGACCAGAGTGAGTGGTCGCCCCACCATGCCGTCGACCACGCCCATGCCGCAGCGGGTCAGCCCCGGGTCGATCCCCAGCACGCGCATCGGTCAGCCCTCCTGTCGAACACCTGTTCGGTGTCCACGCTAACCGTTGCTCCTCGGCTCACCGGGTCTCGACACGCCGGTCGTCTTGCTCGACCACCATCAGCGAGTCCGCCGGCGCGTCCTCGCTACGCGTCGATCGACTCGAGCACCTCGTCGGGGATGTCCGCGTTGCTGTAGACGTTCTGGACGTCATCGAGGTCGTCGACGGCATCCACGAGCCGGAAGACCTTGCCCGCGACCTCGACCTCGGCGACCGGGATGTCCATGGTCGCCACGAACTGGACCTCGGCGGAGTCGTAGTCGATGCCGGCAGCCTGGAGCGCCGTACGGACCGCCACCACGTCGCCGGACTCGGACTGGATCTCGAAGCTGTCCCCGAGGTCGCTCACGTCCTCGGCGCCCGCGTCGAGGGTCGCCTCGAGCACGTCGTCCTCGCTGACCTCCCACGGCTTGCCGCCGCGCTCCTGGCTCTTGCCGACCACGACGACGCCCTTGCGGGTGAAGAGTCGGGAGACCGAGCCGGGGTCGGCCATGGTGCCACCGTTGCGGGTGACCGCGGTGCGGACCTCCATCGCGGCCCGGTTGCGGTTGTCGGTCAGGCACTCGACGAGGAGCGCCACGCCCTGGGGCCCGTAGACCTCGTACATGATCGTCTCGTAGTTGACGCCGCCGCCGTCGAGGCCACCGCCGCGCTTGACCGCGGAGTCGATGTTCTTGTTCGGCACCGACTGCTTCTTCGCCTTCTGGATGGCGTCGTACAGCGTCGGGTTGCCGGACGGGTCGGGGCCACCCATCTTCGCCGCGATCTCGATGTTCTTGATCAGCTTCGCGAACAGCTTGCCGCGCTTGGCGTCGACGATCGCCTTCTTGTGCTTGGTGGTCGCCCACTTGGAGTGGCCAGACATACGTCCCTCTTCTACTCAGCCTCGGACACGAGGTCCACGAACAGGCGGTGCACCCGGGGGTCGCCACCCACCTCGGGGTGGAACGACGTCGCCATCAGCGAACCCTGACGGACCGCGACGATCCTACCCGCGGCCTCTCCTCCATCGACACGGGCGAGCACCTCGACCCGGTCGCTGACGGCCTCGACCCACGGCGCCCGAATGAAGATCGCGTGCACCGGAGCGTCGAGGCCCGAGAAAGCGAGGTCGCCCTCGAACGAGTCGACCTGTCGCCCGAAGGCGTTGCGGCGCACGGTGATGTCCAGCCCGCCGAGCGTCTCCTGGTCCGCCGTACCGTCCTCGATCCGGTCGGCCAGCATGATCATCCCGGCGCAGGTCCCGAACGCCGGCATTCCTTCCTTGAGGCGGTGCCGGATGGGCTCGAAGAGGTCGAACGTGCGAGCCAGCTTGGCCATCGTCGTCGACTCACCACCCGGGATGACGAGCCCGTCGCAGGCGTCCAGCTCGGAGGTACGCCGTACCGTCACCGCGCGGACGCCGAGACCGTCGAGCATCCGGACGTGCTCTCGCACGTCGCCCTGGACGGCGAGGACGCCGACGGTCCGGTTCACCAGCCGCGCTCGGCGAGCCGGTGCGGCTGCGGGATGTCCTCGACATTGATCCCCACCATCGCCTCACCCAGACCACGCGACACCTTCGCGACCACGTCCGGGTCATCGTGGAACGTCGTCGCCTTCACGATCGCCTCCGCACGCTGCGCCGGGTTGCCCGCCTTGAAGATCCCCGACCCCACGAACACACCCTCAGCACCCAGCTGCATCATCATCGCCGCATCCGCCGGCGTCGCGATCCCACCCGCGGTGAACAGCACCACCGGCAGCTTCCCGGCCCCGGCAACCTCCTTGACCAGGTCGTACGGCGCCTGCAGCTCCTTCGCCGCCACGAACAGCTCGTCGCCCTCCAACGCCCCCAGGCGACGGATCTGCTTGCGAATCGTGCGCATATGCGTCACCGCGTTCGAGACGTCACCGGTGCCGGCCTCGCCCTTGGAACGGATCATCGCCGCGCCCTCGGTGATCCGCCGCAGCGCCTCACCCAGGTTGGTCGCACCACACACGAACGGGACCGTGAACGCCCACTTGTCGATGTGGTTCTCGTAGTCCGCCGGCGTCAGCACCTCCGACTCGTCGATGTAGTCCACACCCAACGACTGCAGCACCTGCGCCTCGGCGAAGTGGCCAATGCGGGCCTTGGCCATCACTGGGATCGAGACGGCCTCTATGATCGAGTCGATCATGTCCGGGTCGCTCATCCGGGACACGCCGCCCTGGGCGCGGATGTCGGCCGGGACCCGCTCGAGCGCCATCACCGCGACCGCGCCCGCATCCTCAGCGATCTTCGCCTGCTCGGCGTTGACCACATCCATGATCACGCCACCCTTCAGCATCTCTGCCATGCCGCGCTTGACCCGGGTAGTGCCTGTGCTTTCACTCATGAGGAGAGCGTAGTGCCGCCTCCGCCAGCGCCTGCTTCCGGACCACCCAGACGCGTTGGCAGACCGTCACGGTGGACGCGATCGCCAGTGCCCAGAGGGCGATGTACATCAGGACCGGCAGGTCGAAGATGGCCCCCAAACCGGTCATCACCAGGATCGCGACCAGGCGGTCGGCGCGCTCGGCGATGCCGACCTTGACATCGAACCCGAGGGTCTCGCCGCGCGAGCGCGCGTACGACGTGACGCCGCCCATGAGCAGGCAGACCAGGCTGAGCACCAGATAGAGCTTGCTCGGCTCCTCCCAGGCGAAGTAAAGGGCGAGACCGATGAAGATCGCACCGTCGCCGACCCGATCGAGGGTGGAGTCCCAGAACGCGCCGAACTTGCTGACCCGGCCGGTCGTCCGCGCCATGTAGCCGTCCAGCAGGTCGCTGAAGACGAACGCGGTGATGACGAGGACGCCGGTGAGCAGCTTCCCCTGCGGGAAGAAGACCAGCGCTCCGGCACACACTCCGAGTGTGCCGACGAGCGTGACGGCGTCGGGGCTGACGCCGAGACGGATCAGCAGGTGGGCGACCGGAGAGATGACCTTCGTGAAGAAGGCGCGGAAACGTTCCATCATGGCGGCAGCAGGCTACCGGTCCGGCCGTCAACCACCCACCACGCCGCCCTACGCCGACCTCACGACCGATCAGCAGGTGACGTCGGTGTCGCCGCCGTCGACGCTGAGGCCGTGGGCCCGCGTGCAGAACGCACCTTCGCCCAGGTTCGTCGTCCACTTGAACGTCGACGTGGTATGGGACGACGGCGGCGCGTTCCAGTAGCCGGTGCGCCTGGTGTACACCGTGCCGTCGAGCGGGCTGTAGAGCTCGCAGGTCCAGTTGACCCTCGTTCCGGAACGCCAGCCCGCGAACGAGCAGCTGAAGTGCTCCGTGCCGTCGACGTTGTAGGCCGGCCTCTTCGCCGTCGCCGTTCCCGGAGAGTAGGCGTTGGCCGGCGACGCCCCGGGCAGCAGGAGAGCCGCCACCAGGACGAATGTGCCGCCGACTGCGCGTGTACGGGATCTCTTCAGCATTGCGCACCTCATCCACTCGTCGAAACCCGAGACCATCGGGAGCGAAGGTCTGTGCACGCCGGCCGCCCGTCACGCATGCGTCGCAGTCTTGGCGCGCTAACGGTGGATCCTCTACCTACGGACCTCCCATGTCAAGGAAGTCCTGCGCCGGCGGGTGTGACGGCCGATTAAACGGCTTGCGGCACGGCCTGGGGGTGGTCGAGCACCGGCCCGAAGGCGAGCTCGGCCGCACCGATCAGCGGTGAGTCGTCACCGAGAGCAGCGGATCTGAGAGCGGCATCGCCACGCGGGGACAGCAGGGTGTTGCGCTGGACGGACTCGACCACGCGAGACTCCGCGGCCCGCCACACCTGTGCCAACGAGCCCCCGAGCACGACGACCTGGGGATTGAACAGGTTGACGATCGCCCGGATGCCCACTCCGCACCAGTCGGCGACGTCGTTGACCGCCTCCGCGGCGCGGGGCTCCCCCGCCCGAGCAGCGGCGATCACCTCGGCCACGGCCTCGGGCCCGCCTCCGGCGAGCCGGCCGGCCCGCTGCAGCAGCACGTTCTCACCGACCTTGGTCTCCCAGCAGCCGACCGCCCCGCAGCGGCACGCAGGCCCGGCGCCGTCGACCTGCATGTGGCCGACCTCGCCGGCGTACCCGCTCGCACCCGTCAGCGGTCGCCCGCCGACCAGGAAGCCGCCGCCGATGCCCACGCTGGCGCTCAGGTAGGCGACGTCAGAGAAGCCCACCGCAGCACCCCGGATGTGCTCGGCGAGCACGCCCAGGTTGGCGTCGTTGCCCGTCGAGACCGGCCGGTTGAGCCGCTTGGACAAGAGCTCGGTGAACGGCTCCTCGACCCAGCCCAGGTTGGGCGCGAAGCGCACCAGACCGTCGTCGGCCCGGACGGCACCGGGCACCGCGACTCCGACCCCGAGACACCGCGTGTGGCGCGAGGCGCTCAGGGTCTCGTCGATCATCTGGGCGACCGACTCGACGACGTGGGCCACGTCGTGCTCGCCGCGCTGGTGGCCTCGGGTACGACGGTCCAGGACCTCGCCCCCGAGACCCACCAGCGCCACGGCGATCCGGTCGACGCCGACGTCGACCGCGACCACCACGTTGTCGTCGCTGGGCACCACCAGGTGTGACGGACGCCCGCGCCCACCCACCACCGCCGTCTGCTCGGTCACGAGACCGAGTGACTGCAGCTCGCCGGTCAGCGCGCCGATCGTGCTCCGGTTCAGCCCGAGCTGCTTCGTGAGGACGGCCCGTGTGGTCGGTCCGTGCGTGTGCACTGTCTGGAGGATGGCGCGCAGGTTCGCGCGTCGTAGCTCCTCGGTGCCGACGCCGGTGGGGGTGGGCATCGGGCTATACCCGTCCGGATGCAGTCGCTCGCCGCCTGCTGATCGCGTCCACGGAGGCGGCCAGCAGCAGCACGGCACCGGTCACCATGTAGTAGACGCTCGACGGCTGGTCGAGCAGGATGATGCCGTTGCGAATCACCGCGACGACCAGGCCACCGATGACGGCGTCCGTGATCCGGCCCTTGCCGCCGAAGAGGCTGGTGCCACCGATGACCGCCGCGCCGACGGCAAGCAGCAGGGTGTCACTGCCGCCGGTGTTGGGCGAGACCGAGTTGGTCCGGCTGGCCGCGAGAAAGCCCGCCAGAGCAGCGATCGTCGAGCAGGCCATGAAGCAGCTGATCTTGACCCACGGCACGTTGATGCCCGAGCGGCGAGCCGCCTCCGCGTTGCCGCCCACGGCATACACGTGCTTGCCCCAGGACGTCCGGGAGAGCAGGTAGCCGAGCACCACGACGAGGATCAGGATGATCACGACGACGTTCGGGACGCCCTTGAGCGACTTCAGCGCAGGGTTCGGGCTCCGCTCGCGCGAGAGGTAGCCGACGACGGCCACGATGATGATCGCGAAGCCGGCGGACTTCAGCGCCCACAGCAGCATCGGCTCGGCGAGCAGGCCCCGCGCGCGGCGGTTGCGCATCGTGAGCAGCCGACCGCCGGCGTACCCGACGATCGTGACCGCTGCCAACAGCCAACCCAGCCAGATCGGCATCGACCCGTTGTTGAGCTTGAGGACGAAGTCGTTGCGGATGCCGATCGTGCCACCGTCGCCGATGATCTGGAGCATCACGCCCTGGAGCGCGAGGAACAGGGCAAGCGTCACTACGAACGACGGGATGCCGATCTTGGCGACCATCAATCCGATCATGAGACCGATGAACGTGCCGGTCAGGATCCCGGCGATCAGGGCCGGGACCAACGGCCAGTCGTGCTCGGTGAGCGTGAGGGCGAGCACAGCCGCCGCCGCTCCGCCGGTGAAGCCTGCCGACAGGTCGATCTCGCCGAGCAGCAGCACGAAGATCAGGCCCATCGCCAGGACCATCACCGCGGCGGACTGGCCGATCAGGTTCGCGAAGTTGAGCTCGGTCGTGAACGTGTCGGGGCGCAGGATCGAGAAGACGACGACCAGGGCAACGAGCCCCAGCACCGCAGGGAGCGAGCCGACGTCTCCGCCGCGCACCTTGGCGACGTACGCGCGGAGGATGCCACCCAGGTCGGTCTGCTGCTCCTCGGCCGGAGGGGACGTTACGGTGCTCATCGGACCTCTCCGTTCGTGTTGCCCTGCTTCTCGGACGCGCCGGTGGTGATCAGCTCGACCACCTCGCCGCGGGTGACCTCGTCCTTGCGCACTTGGGCGACCAGCTGGCCGAGGTAGAGCACGGCGATGTCGTCGGCGACCTCGAAGACGTCGTTGAGGTTGTGGCTGATCAGCACGACGCCGAGGCCGCGGTCTGCCAGTCGACGCACGAGCAAGAGGACCTGCTCGGTCTGGGCCACGCCGAGCGCGGCCGTGGGCTCGTCGAGGATGACGACCCGGGAGTTCCAGAGGACAGCGCGAGCGATCGCGACAGTCTGGCGCTGGCCGCCGGAGAGCGAGGACACGTGCGTGCGCACAGACTTGAGGGTCCGCACGGAGAGGCCGTCGAGGGTCTCCCGCGCCTTGAGCTCCATCGTGGCGTCGTCGAGACGGATCTTCGAGCCGAGCTCACGACCGAGGAACATGTTGTCGACGACGTCCAGGTTGTCGCACAGAGCGAGGTCCTGGTAGACGACCTCGATGCCGAGGTCGTTGGCGTCCTTGGGACCATGGACCTTCACGGGCTGGCCCTCGAAGAAGTACTCGCCCTCGTCGAAGGCGTGGATGCCGGCGATGCCCTTGATCAGGGTGCTCTTGCCGGCACCGTTGTCGCCGACCAGGGCGGTGACCTGGCCGGGTCGGACGTCGAGATCGACGCCGCGCAGCACGTGCACGGCTCCGAAGCTCTTCTGGATACCCCGCAGGCTGAGCAGCGGCTCATCCGACGCCGCTACGGGTGCCTGCTCGGTGGCTGGGACGGACACAGGGATCTCCTCCGCCGGTGGATTGATGGCTCGGCGGCCGACCATGGGCCGCGCGAGTGTGGAAAGGGGCTCGGGGGCCCGTCCCGGCAGGAACGAGCCCCCGAGCTGGAGGCTGGCGTTACTTGACGCCGTTCTCCTCGCAGGCCTTCTTGAACTCGTCGACGCAGATGTCGGCTGCCTTCTGGAAGCCGTCGTCGATGACCGTCTGCACCTTGTCCGCGGTGATCCACACCGGGACGGCCAGCGCGGACGCGACGTCCTTGCCGGTCTCGGTGTCCTTGACGGAGCCGGTCGCCAGGGCTGCGGCTGCGTCGGTGTCACCGTTGATCAGAGCAATAGCGAGGTCCGAGGCCGTCTTGGCCTCGAGGTCGGTGTTCTTGTACACGGTGCCGCACTGGTAGCCGGCGAGCACGTTCTGTAGACCCTCGACCGACGCGTCCTGACCAGTGGTCGGGACCTGACCGGCCGTGCCGTTGTCCTTCATGCGGGCGATGATGCCGCCGGCCATCGTGTCGTTGGCGGACACGACGCCGTCGATCTTGCCCTTGTTCTGGGTGTAGAGCTGCTCGTAGGCGTCGCCGGCCTTCGTCGCGTCCCAGAATCCGCTCTGGTCACCGACGAGCTTGTAGTCGCCCGAGTCGATCTTCGGCTTGAGGGCCTCTTCGTAGCCCTGCTTGAACAGCGCGGCGTTGTTGTCGTTCGGGTCGCCGTTGATGTAGATGACGTTCGCCTTGGTCTTGCCGGCCGCGTCCAGGCAGTCGGTGAGGCCGGTGCCCATGAGGCCCCCGACGGCAACGTTGTCGAACGACACGTAGTACGACGCTCCGCCGCCCAGGGTCAGGCGGTCGTAGTCGATGCTCTGGACACCGGCGTCGGCGGCCTTGCTCAGGCACGCCTTGCCCGACTCGGAGTCCAGGTTGACGATCATGATGACCGTGACGCCCTCGTTGATCATGCTGTCGCAGATCTCGCCGAACTTCGCGACATCGCCGCCCGCGTTGTCGATGATCGACTCGACGCCAGCAGCGTCGAACGCCGCCTTCAGGCTCGGGCGGTCATTGGCCTCCCATCGCGGGGAGGTCGTCTCGTCCGGCAGGATCACGCCAACCTTGCCATCGGCCTTCGGCGAGTCGCCGCTGCCGCCCTCGCTGCCGCCTTCGCTGTCACTCCCGCATGCTGCGAGGGCACCGAACGCGAGCGCACCTACTGCCATCAGGGACGCGATACGCGCTCCCTTGTTCCTGACCATTTCCTCGACCTCCATGGTTCGGATCACCGTGACCGTCGTCATGTGACGACAGTCACGGCATAAGTTGTCCGGGACAACATACTCACGGCAGCCGACCCCGGCAAGCGGTTCTGAGAGCGTGTTTTGTTGCACGTTCAAACCAAGTGCGGGCCTGCCTGAGCGTGACCGAATCGTGACCGAGACGACCACCTCGTGGACGCCCTCGGACTGATCTCAACGCCGCGGGCGCCCCAGGAGGCCTTGCGGTGTGACGGCAGTCACCGGGTATGTTGTGAGCGACAACATAGTCGGCGCCCGAGCGCCCTTCGCGCGCACTGCCGAAGACTTTTGTTGCACGATCAAACGAATTCAGACCGGAGGTCTCAGCGACATGACCGAATCCAGCACCGGCTCGGCGAGCTACACCCCGACCCGTGACGACAAGTTCTCGTTCGGCCTCTGGACCGTGGGCTGGCAGGGCGTGGACGTCTTCGGTGGCGCGGTGCGCCCCGAGCTCGCCCCCGCAGAGGCGATCCACCGACTCAGCGACCTCGGCGCGTACGGCGTCACCTTCCACGACAACGACGTCTTCCCGTTCGACGCCGACGCCGCGACCAAGGAGCAGCACCTCGCGCCCTTCCGCAAGGCGCTCGAGGAGACCGGCCTTGTCGTGCCCATGGTGACGACGAATCTCTTCTCGCACCCGGTCTTCCGCGACGGCGGCTTCACCAACAATGACCGCGACGTACGCCGGTTCGCGATCCGCAAGGCCGCCGACCAGGTCGACCTGGCCGCCGAGCTCGGTGCCAAGCTCTTCGTCGCCTGGGGCGGACGCGAGGGCGCGGAGTCCGGTGCGGCGAAGGACGTGAAGACCGCGCTCGACCGGTACGCCGAGGCTTTCAACACCCTCGGTGCCTACGTCCTCGAGCAGGGCTACGACATCCGCTTCGCGATCGAGCCCAAGCCCAACGAGCCCCGCGGCGACATCCTGCTGCCGACGATCGGCCACGCGCTGGCGTTCATCAACGAGCTGGATCACCCCGAGCTCGTCGGCCTCAACCCGGAGACCGGGCACGAGGAGATGGCCGGCCTCAACTACGCGCACGGCCTGGCGCAGGCGCTGTGGCACGGCAAGCTCTTCCACATCGACCTCAACGGCCAGACCGGTCCGCGCTACGACCAGGACCTGCGCTTCGGCGCCGGCAACGCCCGTGGTGCGTTCTGGACCGTCGACATCGTGGAGCACGGCGGCTACGAGGGCCCTCGGCACTTCGACTACAAGCCCCCGCGCACCGAGGACATGGACGGCGTGTGGGCCTCGGCCGCGGGCTGCATGCGCAACTACCTGATCCTGCGCGACAAGGTCCGCGCCTTCCGGGCCGACTCCGACGTCCAGCAGGCCCTCAAGGACGCCCGGCTCGACGAGCTCGCCCAGACCAGCCTCGCCCCCGGCGAGACCGTCGCGGACCTGCGGGCCGAGTCCTTCGACCCGGACGCCGCGGCCCAGCGCGGGATGGCGTTCGAGCACCTCGATCAGTTGGCGCTCGAGCACCTGTACGGCGTGCGCGGCTGACCAGAGCTGCGCCCTCGCCCACGACCGACGTCGCGGGCGAGGGAGAGGGCGTACTGTCGTGGGACGGAGCCGTTCAGGCTTCCTCTCAGAGAGATCCCCCCATGAGCGACAAGTCGCCGCGCCAGGGCATGACCAAGAAGACCAGCAAATCCATCAAGGAGAAGCGGGCCGAGAAGCGCGACAAGGGATCGACCGAGACGTTCTCGGACAAGGTCAACCCCTCGAAGAAGAAGTGACGCTCCTGTCGCTGGGCGTCGTGGGGTCCTCGGCCAAGGAGAACGAGTTCCGGCTGCCGATCCACCCCGAGCACCTCCCGTCCCTCGACGCGGACCTGCGAGCGCAGATCACGCTCGAGCACGGGTACGGCGAACGCTTCGGTGCCTCCGACGGGTCGCTGGCGCCGTACGTCGCGGGGTTCGCCTCGCGCGCCGAGCTCCTGTCCGGCTCCGACGTCGTGCTGCTGCCCAAGCCGCAGCACGCGGACATCGCCGCGCTCGGGCCCGGGCAGGTCCTCTGGGGCTGGCCGCACTGTGTCCAGGACACGCAGCTCACCCAGATGGCGATCGACCAGCAGCTGACGCTGATCGCCTTCGAGGCGATGAACCACTGGACCCGCGACGGCTCCGTCGGCCTCCACGTGTTCCACAAGAACAACGAGCTCGCCGGTTACTGCTCGGTGATCCAGGCGATGGAGCTGGCCGGGATCACCGGCGACTACGGCCGTCGCCTGACCGCGATCGTGATCGGATTCGGCGCCACCGCCCGGGGCGCGGTGACCGCGTTGAACGCCCACGGGGTGCACGAGGTCGCGGTCCTGACCAATCGTCAGGTGGCAGCCGTCGGCTCCCCCATCCACTCGGTGCGGATCCGCCAGTTCGACCACGAGCCCGACGGCCAGCATCTGAGCCACGTGATCACCGAGCGCGGGCGCGAGCCGCTGGCGGCGTACCTCGCCGAGAACGACATCATCGTCAACTGCACCCTGCAGGACACCGCTGCACCGCTGACCTACCTGAGCAACGAGGACGTGAAGCTGTTCCGTCCGGGCAGCGTGATCGTCGACGTCTCGTGCGACCTGGGCATGGGCTTCGAGTGGGCTCGGCCGACGGGGTTCGACGACCCGACGTTCCTGGTCGGCGACCACGTGCTCTACTACGCGGTCGACCACAGCCCGTCGTACCTCTGGAACTCCGCGACCTGGGACAACAGCAACGCGCTCATCCCGTTCATCCGGCCCGTCCTCGAGGGGGCGGCGTCGTGGGACGCCGACGAGACGCTGAGCCACGCGATCGAGATCCGTGAGGGTCAGGTCGTCAACCCGAGCATCCTGGCCTTCCAGGGGCGGTCAGCGCAGGCGCCGTACGCGCTGGTGTGAGTCCGGTCGGCGATTCGGGTACGCCGGGGCCGGTGGCTGTGGATACTGAGCCCACCCCGCGGCAGGAGACGGCGGCACGAAGACGGAGGGCACCGCGTGCAGCGCGACACCGATGAACGCCGGTTGCTCCACGCGCTCAGCCTCACGGTGCTCGCGACCGACGGCGAAGGCATCATCGCCTTCGCCAACGACGCGGCAAGCGACCTGTTCGGCCTGAGCGCCGACGAGCTGGTGGGCACCCACGTCCTGGACCTGGTCGCGCTCGGTCCGGGCGAGACGCCGGCACTGCCCGAGATCCTGCGCGGCGACCGGTGGCGGGGCGACGTGACCATCCAGCGCGGCTCGGACGAGCACCTGCTTGCCGCCGCCACCGTCAACCCGATCTGCGACGCCGACGGCGCCGTCGTCGGTGCCATCGCCGTCCTCGAGGACATGACCGAGATCCGCCGAGCCGAGGCCGAGGCCACGGCGAGCGAGGTGCGCCTGCGGCTCGCCCACGCGGCCGCCGAGCTCGGCACCTGGCACTGGAACGCCATCGACGGCACCAACGTCTGGGACGAGCAGATGCACCGGATCTGCGGGCTGGCGCCGGGTGGTTTCGACGGGACCTGGGACGCGTGGGTCGGCAGCATCCATCCGGACGACCGGGACGAGGTGATCGCCGTCGTGCAGCGGGCGATGGAGGAGCGGGGCAGCTACGTGCTGCGCAACCGGATCGTGCGCCCGGACGGCAACCCGCGCTGGATCGAGGCGCACGGCAAGGTGCTCGTCGCTCCCGACGGCAGCCCGGCCGGCACCATCGGCTGCGTCCAGGACGTGACCGTCCGGATCCAGATGGAGGGGCGCCAGGAGGATGCGGCGGCACGGGCCCTGCTGCTCCAGGAGGTGACGGCGCAGTTCTCGCGGGCGTTGACGCCCGACGAGGTCGCTGCCGTGCACGAAGCCGGACTCGAGCGGGTGCGCGCCATCGTCGGCGCCGGCCAGCCGGAGTCGAGCGAGGACAAGCAGCTCCTCGACACCCTTGCCTCGCAGCGCGCGATCGCGGCCGAGCGCGCCGAGCTCTTCCGCCACACCAGCTCGATCTCAGAGGAGCTCCAGTTCAGCCTGGCCGCAAGTCCGTTGCCGACCCTGGACAGGTTCGAGGTCGCGGCGCGCTACGCGCCGGGTGGCGACGACCTCGAGCAGGTTGGCGGAGACTGGTACGACGCCGTCGGGACCGTCACCGGCGGCCTGATCCTCGTGGTCGGCGACGTGATGGGACGCGGCGTCCGCGCGGCGACCACGATGATCCACGTCCGCGCCGGGATCCGCGGCCTGCTCACGGTCGAGTCCGCCCCGGCGGCGCTGCTCGAGGCGGCCGACCTGATGCTGGCCCGCGACGCCCCCGAGCAGTTCGTGACGGCCGCCGCCGTACTGATCGATCCGCAGTCCGGGGCTCTCGAGCTCTGCAACGCGGGCCACGTGCCGCTGGTGCTGGTGCACCCCGACGGCTCGACCGAGCTGGTCGGGCTCGGCACCGGGACTCCCGTGGGCGTCGTGCCCCGCCTGGAGCGCACCTCCGACCGAGCCACGCTCGAGCCGGGCTGTGTCGTCGTGTTGGTCACCGACGGTGTGGTGGAGTCGCGCGACCGCGACATCGACGAGGGCATCGAGCAGCTCCGCAGGTGCGCCGCCGAGCTCCGCGACCGGCCGCTGGAGGAGCTGGTCGCCGGCATCGCCGGGTTGGCCGACGACCGGCTCCACGACGACGTCACCGTCGTCGCGGCGCGGTTCACGGGTTAGTCAACGCGGCGCAGGCCTCGTCGACCGCGGTCGGCACTCCGGCGACGTACCAGTCGACGCCGGCTGCTTGGACGTGACGCGTCACGCCACCGACGCCGCGCAGGATCGCGGCACCCGGAAGCTCGTCCCAGGGTGGGACGCTGTGCTGGCACACGACGTGGAGCCGGCCCTCGGCGACCGCCATGGCGTCCATCGAGCCAGAACCGAGCATCCGGAGCGTGGCCGCCTGCCCGACCATCCGTCCGAACGCCGCGCCGACCTCTCCGCCGTAGTGCGGTGGGTGGAGGTACGTCGTCACACAGGACTCGGACAACGGACGGTCGGCCAGGGGCACCAGGGCCGTCCCGTCGACGCGCGAAGGGAGGTCCGGTCCGCCGACGAACGTGCGTCCGGTGGCGGGGTGGTGGATCGCACCGAGGACGAGGTCGTCGCCGTCGGTGAGCGCGAGCGCGGAGCACCACCAGTCCAGGCCGGCCACGAAGTTGTAGGTCCCGTCGACCGGGTCGATCACCCAGGTGCGACCGTTCGCGCCGACGCGGTTCGCGCCCTCTTCGCCGAGCACACCGTCGTCGGGCCGCTCGGCGGCGAGCGCGTCCACGACGAGCCGCTCGGCGGCATGGTCGGCGGCCGTGACGACGTCGGAGATCGAGGTCTTGGTCTCGGCGTCCAGCCCGGCGGCGCGCATCCGGTGCGCGAGCGCGCCCGCGTCATGCATCAGCCGAGCCGCGAGTACGGCGTCCTGCTCCAGCGTCATGCCCACGCCTCGGCCAGCAGCCTGCGGGTGTCGGCGAGCAGCTGCGGCAGCGTCTTGGTGCCGCCGAGCACGGTGATGAAGTTGGCGTCCCCCGACCACCGCGGCACGACGTGCTGGTGGAGGTGCTGCGAGAGCGAACCGCCGGCGACCCCGCCGAGGTTGAGCCCGACGTTGAAGGCGTGCGGACCGCTCACCTCCCGCAGCGCGCGCACGGCCTGCTGGGTGGTCGTCATCAGCTCGGTCACCTCCTCCGTGGTCAGGTCCTCGAGCTCGGCCACGTGGCGGTGCGGCAGCACCATCAGGTGGCCGGGGTTGTAGGGATGCAGGTTGAGCACGGCAAAACAGGTCTCGCCGCGGTGCACGACGAGGCTCTCCTCGAGGGGTTGCTCCCCCATCGCGCAGAACGGGCAGCCCCGGTCGGCCGGCAGGCTCGGTGCGACGTACGCCATCCGGTGCGGGGTCCAGAGCCGATCGAAGCCCTCGAACCCGTCGCGTTGATGGCCCGCGGGATCGGTCATGGCCCAACCCTAGGGTGAGGTCATGATCCGATTTGCGCAGCCCGGCGACATGGCCACGGTCGCCGACATCTGGCACCGCGCCTGGCACGTCGGGCATGCCGGGCACGTGCCCGACGGCCTGACCGCGGCCCGCACGCTCGATGCCTTCCACGCACGCACGCCTGCCCGCGTTGCGGACACGATGGTGGCCGAGGTCGACGGCGAGCTCGTCGGCTTCACGATGGTCGAGGGCGACGAGGTCGAGCAGGTCTTCGTCGACCCGCAGAGCCACGGCTCCGGCGTCGCCGCTCCCCTCCTGGCTGCAGCAGAGCAGCAGGTCGCGGCGGCCGGCCACGACGTCGCCTGGCTGGCCGTCGTGGTGGGGAACGCCCGAGCACGTGCCTTCTACGAGAAGCACGGATGGCACGACGCGGGCGACCTGCCCTACGAGGTCAGCGCTGGCGGTACGACGTACGTCTCGCCCTGCCGCAGGTACGAGAAGCAGGTCCGCTGAGTTTCAGTACTGCTGGAACCACTGGCCGATCTCGGTGACGCCCGGGCACGTCACGTCGAGGTCGCGCTGCCCCTCGACCCATTGCCCGAGCACCGCGTCGCCACCCTGGATCTGCCAGTCGTCGCCGCATCTCTCGAGCGCCTCGGCCTGCGACGTCTGCCCGGCGGCGCGCCACTCCGGCGCCTTGAGCGCGAGGTCGCCGACGACGTCGCGCCACAGCGCCGGTGTCGAGTAGACGCCGATGTCGTAGCCCGCGTCGGCGTACCCCCGGGCCGCGCCCTGCACGACGGCGCCGTTGGCCTCGACGTCACTGCTCCACTCGAAGTCGGGCACGTGCTCGACGTCCATCCACACGATCGGGCTCGTCAACCCGGCGGCCCGCATCGTGGCGACGTTGGCGAGCGCCTGCTGGTAGCCGGTGTTCGCGAGCGCCCCGAGGTCCGTGGCGCCGTCGAACGGCCCGCGGGTGCCGTGCTCCTTCACCGCCGCCGCATCCGGCTGGCTCACGACGGCGTACGCCGAGGCGAGCAGATGATGCTGCCGGATCCAGTCGACCTGCGAGGCGAGGCACGGGTTCTGGGTGAATCCGGGGCCGTTGGTCAGCCCGACGACGACGTACTGCGCCTCGGGCAGCGGCATCGGAAGGCCGAGGGTCCGACGCTCCGGGATGCCCATCCCCTTCGGGCACTGCGGCCAGCTGATGTCGCCGCCGAGCAACGGTGCGTCCGCCGCGATCGTCGACTTCGACGGCGACGCGGTAGGCAGTACGGCGGCCTTCTGCTCGGCCAGCTGCGCGAGTGCCTGGAGCCGCGCCGTCTCGGGGTCGGCGGTCGGTGTGACGACGGCCGTCGGCCGGGGCGTGGACGGGTCCGGCGACACGACCTCCGCTGTGCCGTCCGTCGTGCCGGACGAGCAGGCCGTGAGCAGCACGGCCGCGGCCACCAGGGCCGCGGCGCGCTGCTTCAGTGCGATTGGTCTCGACGCGCTCGTGCGGCCTCGTCCCTCGGTCGCGTCGCTTGATCGACCTGGCCGAGCCCACACGTTCCGCTCGTTCCTCGCGGTCCGCTGCTCGTCTCAGACCTGCTCGCGCGACGCGACCGCGTCGGCGACCCGCTTGATCGCCTCGTCGATCGGCACCCCGTTGTCCTGACGACCGTCGCGGTAGCGGAAGGAGACCGCACCCGCGGCGACGTCGTCGGCGCCGGCGATCATCATGAACGGCACCTTCTGCAGCTGGGCGTTGCGGATCTTCTTCTGCATCCGGTCGTCGGAGTCGTCGACCTCGACCCGCAGGCCCTGCGCCCTCATCTGCTTCGCGACGTCGTACAGGTAGTCGGCGAAGGTGTCGGCGACCGGGATCGCCTGCACCTGTACGGGTGCGAGCCACGGAGGGAAGGCTCCGGCGTAGTGCTCGACGAGCACGCCGAAGAAGCGCTCCAGCGAGCCGAACTTCGCCGAGTGGATCATCACCGGCTGGTGCTTGGCACCGTCGGCGCCGTTGTACTCGAGCTCGAAGCCCTTGGGCTGGTTGAAGTCGTACTGGATCGTCGACATCTGCCAGGTCCGGCCGATCGCGTCCTTGGCCTGGACGGAGATCTTGGGGCCGTAGAACGCGGCGCCGCCCGGGTCGGGCACCAGCTCCAGGCCGGACTCGATCGCGACGTCCTCGAGCACCTTGGTGGCGACCGCCCACTCCTCCTCGGACCCGACGAACTTGTCAGGCTTCGAGTCGTCTCGGGTGGACAGCTCCAGGTAGAAGTCGTCGATGCCGAAGTCGCGCAGCAGCCCGAGCACGAAGTTCAGGAGGTGCTTGACCTCGCCCGGTGCCTGCTCCGGGGTGACGTACGAGTGCGAGTCGTCCTGGGTCAGGCCCCGGACGCGGGTCAGGCCGTGGACGACACCGGACTTCTCGTAGCGGTAGACCGAGCCGAACTCGAACAACCGCAGCGGCAGCTCGCGGTAGGACCGCCCGCGCGACCGGTAGATCAGGTTGTGCATCGGGCAGTTCATCGGCTTGATCATGTAGTTCGAGCCCTCGAACTCCATGGGCGGGAACATGGTGTCCGCGTAGTACGGCAGGTGCCCCGAGGTGTAGAAGAGCTGGTCCTTGGTGATGTGCGGCGTGCCGACGTACGAGAAGCCCTCCTCGATGTGCCGCTGGCGGACGTAGTCCTCCATCTCGCGCTTGATCACACCGCCCTTGGGGTGGAAGACCACGAGGCCGGATCCGATCTCGTCCGGGAAGCTGAAGAGGTCCAGATCGCGGCCGAGCTTGCGGTGATCACGGCGCTCGGCCTCCTCGAGCCGGTGAAGGTGCTCCTCGAGCGCCTCCTTGGACTCCCAGGCGGTGCCGTAGATGCGCTGCAGCATCTTGTTCTTCTCGTCGCCGCGCCAGTACGCCGCCGCGCTGCGCATCAGCTTGAACGCCGGGATGCGCTTGGTGGTCGGCAGGTGCGGGCCGCGACAGAGGTCGCTCCAGGCGACATCGCCGTTGCGGCGGACGTTGTCGTAGATGGTGAGCTCGCCGGCACCGACCTCGACGCTGGCCCCCTCGGCGGCATCGTCGGACTTGCCCGAGCCCTTGAGGCCGATCAGCTCGATCTTGTAGGGCTCGTCCTTGAGCTCGCCGATCGCGTCGTGGTCACTGATGACCCTGCGCTCGAAGCGCTGGCCCTCCTTGATGATCTTGCGCATCGCGGTCTCGATCTTCGCGAGGTCCTCGGGCACGAACGGGGTCTCGACGTCGAAGTCGTAGTAGAAGCCGTCCTGGACCGGCGGGCCGATGCCCAGCTTGGCGTCCGGGAAGAGCTGCTGCACGGCCTGGGCCATCACGTGGGCGGTCGAGTGCCGCAGGATGTCGTGGCCGTCCTTGCTGTCGATAGCGACGCCCTCGACGACGTCCCCGTCGATGAGTTCGTAGGAGAGATCCTTCAGATCCCCGTTGACGCGTCCGGCGATGATCGCGGTGTCGTCCGCGAACAGCTCCCAGGCCTTGGTGCCCGTCGTCACCGACCGGTCCTCACGCGCGTCGGCGTGGACGAGGACGATCTTCAGGTCGGGCACGGGATATCTCCTTGTTCGTGGGACCCGGTCGCTCTCCGGGCTTCGTCGATCGTAGCGAGGAGCCGGGGTGACCTGCGCGGCAGTTCGGGCCCAGGGCCGCCGTACTCTCTCGCCGTGGACGTGAAGCCCGACGACCCTCGCCGCGACGACGTGATGGCCCTGCTGCTCGAGCACCTGGACGACATGCGGGCGACCTCCCCTCCGGACAGCATCCACGCGCTCGACGTCGACGCGCTGGCGGAGCCGGGCATCACCTTCGTCACCGCCCGCGACGGCGACGTGCTGCTCGGCTGCGGCGCCCTGAAGGAACTGTCCGCCGACCACGGCGAGGTCAAGTCGATGCGCACGACGGCGGCTGCGCGCGGACGCGGCGTGGCGGCAACGGTGCTGAGTTGGCTGCTCGCGGAGGCCAGGACACGCGGGTTGAGTCGGGTCAGCCTGGAGACCGGCACTCAGGACTACTTCGCCGCCGCACACCGGCTCTACCTGCAGCACGGGTTCGTCGACTGCGGGCCGTTCGGCGACTACACGCTCGACCCGCACAGTCGCTACATGACGATCGCCCTGGACTGAGAAGTCCAGAGCGATCGGTTCTGCTTCACGACGGATTTGGTGGGCGATACTGGGTTCGAATCTTATTCTGACCCGCCCGGCGATACTGGACAGAAGATGACAAAATCGGTGGCCGGAATGCCCCTGACACCCGATCCCGTCGCCAGCAATGTGGCACCTGCCCCAACGACGCTGACGTGCTGCGGGTGACGCGTGCCAGCGCGCCTCTGATCAACTTGCGGGCGTCGACCCGCGGAGGTCGTCGTCACGGTACTCGCGACCTGGCCGCTGGCCTTCCATCTCGATCTCACGCTGGCGCAGTTCCACCCGACGGATCTTGCCTGAGACGGTCTCGGGCAACTCGAAGAACTCGATCCGACCAACACGAAGGTACGGAGCGAGCCGGTCACGTGCGTGGACGAGAATGGATCGCGCAGTCGCATCGTCCGGCCCATACCCCGGGGCAAGTGCGATGTATGCCTTCGGCACCGCAAGTCCCACGGAGTCCGGAGCAGGTGCCACGGCCGCCTCCGCGACAGCCGGATGCTCGATCAGCACCGACTCACTCGAACGGACTGATCTTGTAGTCGGAAGCCTTGAAGACGTCGTCGGTGCGGCCGATGTAGGTGATGTAGCCACCCTCATCGCGTGCCGCCCACGTCTCCGGTGTGGTAATAGCCACTGGCCATCGCTGCAGCGTCGCGACTGGGATCTCCTTGGTATCCGGTCATCAGGTTCAGGGGGCGCCTTCCATGGTTGCCCTTCAGGCCAAGACAGATCTCGCCTTCCCCGACACCATCGATCAGTGAGCCGGACATCGGATCGACCAGTACGACGGGGACGCCTGGCAGGGGCCGCCCCATCGATCCGGACTTGAGCGGTTGGCAGGGACCGTTGGCGATGGCCGCCGTCGTCTCGGTCTGGCCAAAACCACTGCGGACAGTGAGGCCCCAGTGCTTCTCGACCTCGCTGATCACCTCTGGGTTGAATGGCTCGCCGGCAGCGATCGCTTCACGCAGCCGCCCCGGGCCCCCGGCCAAGTGGGCGTTAATGAGCATCCGCCACACAGTCGGCGGTGCGCAAAAGGTCGTCACACCTTCCGAACGAATTCGGTGCAGCAGAGATGACGCGTCGAACCGGGTGTAGGCCCCGGCCGACCCCGTTCGAGGCGAGGTGCGCCGCGACCTGCTCTCAACGGCTGACGACTTCGTGAAAGCTGTAAGAGGCCCGAGTTCCATCCTCCTCGACGCTGACCAGACCCGGTTGGTCGTTGTCCCGCGCGAAGGAGTCGAACCAGTCGTGGACGAAGTTGAACCGTGGCCCGGTGTCGGGCCACTTGAAGGAATGAGTTGCCCACTCTTGGTCCAATCGAGTGGCGCGGAGCTGGTTCCTTGCCTCGCGAAGTGCCGCCGTGGGGCCTGCGTGACTCATCTCAGCTGTCTGCATCTCTGTGTCCCTGAACTCTCGTCTCGTGGGACCAGCAACTCGAGCGACTGCTCAGCCCTGGTGCGGGTAGAGGTGCTCCTTCGGCGGCACGAACGTCTCCTTGATCGAGCGCGGCGAGGTCCAGCGCAGCAGGTTGACCGCAGCGCCGGCCTTGTCGTTGGTGCCCGACGCGCGGCCACCGCCGAACGGCTGCTGGCCCACGACGGCACCCGTGGGCTTGTCGTTGATGTAGAAGTTGCCGGCCGCGAAGCGCAGCGTCTTGCGGACCCACGCGATGACCGCGCGGTCCTGGGCGATGATCGCGCCGGTCAGGGCGTACGGCGCGAACGACTCCATCTGCTCTACGACCTTCTCGAACAGGGCGTCGTCGTAGACGTGGACCGCGAGGATCGGACCGAAGTACTCGTCGGCGAATATCTGGTCGGTCGGGTCGGTCGACTCCACGATCGTCGGGCGGACGAAGTAGCCGACCGAGTCGTCGACCTGACCGCCGGCGAGCAGGGTGAGGTGCTTCTGGCGCTTGGCGCGGGCGATGGCCGCCTTGTGCTTGGCGAACGCCCGGCCGTCGATGACCGCGCCCATGAAGTGGGACAGGTCGGTCACGTCGCCCATCGACAACGCCTCGGTGTCGGCGATGAGCTGGTCCTTGATCTTCACCCACACCGACTTCGCGACGTAGGCGCGCGAGGCCGCCGAGCACTTCTGGCCCTGGAACTCGAACGCACCGCGGATCATCGCCACGCGCAGCACGTCGGGGTCGGCCGACGGGTGGGCGACGATGAAGTCCTTGCCGCCGGTCTCCCCCACGATCCGGGGGTAGGCGCGGTAGCCCGTGATGTTCTCCCCGACGGTCCGCCAGAGGTGCTGGAAGGTCGGCGTCGATCCGGTGAAGTGGATCCCGGCGAGGTCACGGTGCGGCATGACCACCTTCGACACGTCGAGGCCGTCGCCGGGCAGCATGTTGATGACGCCGGGCGGCATCCCGGCCTCCTCGAGCAGCTCCATCGTCAGCGACGCGGCGAGCTGCTGGGTCGGCGACGGCTTCCAGATGACCGTGTTGCCCATCAGCGCCGGCGCGGTCGGCAGGTTGCCCGCGATCGCGGTGAAGTTGAACGGCGTGATCGCGTAGACGAAGCCCTCGAGCGGGCGGTGGTCAGTGCGGTTCCAGATGCCCGGGCTGTTGGCGATCGGCTGGTCGGTGAGGATCTGCTTGGCGTAGTGGACGTTGAACCGCCAGAAGTCGATCAGCTCGCACGCGGCGTCGATCTCCGCCTGGAAGGCCGTCTTGGACTGGCCCAGCATGGTCGCGGCGTTGAGGCGCTGGCGCCACGGACCGGCCAGCAGGTCGGCGGCCTTGAGGATGATTGCGCAGCGCTCGTCGAATGGCATCGTCCGCCAGGCGGGCGCCGCGTCGGCGGCGGCCGTGACCGCCGCCTCGGCGTCCTTGGTCGTGGAGTTCCTCAGGGTGCCCAGCACGTGGGCGTGGTCGTGGGGCTGGACGACCTTCATCTCGGACCCGCCGCCGTCGCGACGCTTGCCGTCGATCACGGCCCGGAACGAGTACTGCTTCCTCTCCTGTACGGCCAACTCTGCGATGAGCGCCTCGCGCTCCGCGCTGCCAGGGGCGTAGGTCAGATTCGGCTCGTTGGTAGGAGCCGGAGGGAAGGTGATGGCGTCCATAACATGCTCCAGTTCGGGTTGCCGGGCGGTGAGCGGATGCTCGATCGGGGCTGGCTACCAGCCGCGCTCGGACAGGCGGTGGGGCTGCGGGATCTCGTCGACGTTGATGCCGACCATCGCCTCGCCCAGGCCGCGGGACACCTTGGCGATCACGTCGGGGTCGTCGTAGAACGTCGTCGCCTTGACGATCGCCTCGGCGCGCTCGGCGGGGTTGCCGGACTTGAAGATGCCCGAGCCGACGAACACGCCCTCGGCACCGAGCTGCATCATCATCGCCGCGTCGGCCGGGGTGGCGATGCCACCGGCGGTGAAGAGAACGACCGGCAGCTTGCCCGCGGCCGCGACCTCCTTGACCAGCTCATAGGGCGCCTGCAGCTCCTTGGCCGCGACGTAGAGCTCGTCCTCGGACATGCCGTGCAGTCGCCGCAGCTCGCCGCCGATGGTGCGCATGTGCATCACCGCGTTGGACACGTCACCGGTGCCCGCCTCACCCTTGGAACGGATCATCGCCGCGCCCTCGGTGATCCGCCGCAGCGCCTCACCCAGGTTGGTCGCACCACACACGAACGGGACCGTGAACGCCCACTTGTCGATGTGGTTCTCGTAGTCCGCCGGCGTCAGCACCTCCGACTCGTCGATGTAGTCCACACCCAACGACTGCAGCACCTGCGCCTCGGCGAAGTGGCCGATCCGCGCCTTCGCCATCACTGGGATCGAGACCGCCTCGATGATCGAGTCGATCATGTCCGGGTCGCTCATCCGCGACACCCCGCCCTGGGCGCGGATGTCGGCCGGGACCCGCTCGAGCGCCATCACCGCGACCGCGCCCGCATCCTCAGCGATCTTCGCCTGCTCGGCGGTGACGACGTCCATGATGACGCCGCCCTTGAGCATCTCTGCCATGCCGCGCTTGACGCGGCTCGTGCCAGGCATGAAGCCGGGCGTGGTGTCTGCTGGACTCTCGCGCATCGAGCCTCCTGAACTAGCGGTGGGTAGGTGGCGCGTGGCCCACATCGGCGCACGACGCGGCGGGATCGTCCTGCGGGTGTCGCCATTCGATGTTCGGGCGTCTGCGAGTGGCACCAGTCGCCACCTCGATGCGGTGCCCGGCTTGCACGAGAGCGGAGTCCGACCGGACGGGACCGATCAGCTGCAGTCCGACAGGCAGTCCCTCTGCGGTGAAGGCAGCTGGCACTGACATCGCGGGGCAGCCCGTCGCCGAGACCAAGGTGCAGGACCTCATCCACTCCAGGTAGTTGCCCATCGAGATCCCGTCGACGACCGAGGGGTACGGCAGCTCCGCGTCGAAGGGTGGCACCTGTACGACGGCCGCAACGAGGAAGTCATACCTCTCGAAGAAGGTGCGCACTCGATTAAACAGAGCCCCCCGCAGGCGCTCGGCACGTCCGACGTCCGGCCCGGTGAGCTTGCGGCCCTCCTCGATGTTCCACGCGGCGTCTGAGCTGAACTCATGTGGGCGCCGCTCCAGGAGCTCCCCGTACGTCGACTCCATCTGCATGGCGCGCAGCACAAGAAACACCTCGTCTGCCTCCGTCAGTGACGGGGCCGCGTCCTCGACGATCGCGCCGAGCCCGACCAGCACGTGTCGCACCGGACTCAGAGCCGCGCGCACGCGCGGGTCCAAGGGGACCTGACCGCCGAGGTCGAGCGACCATGCGATGCGGTAGCCGCGAAGATCTCCGTCGAGCGATCGGCCGAAAGTGGCCGGTGACACGTCGTGGGACAACGCGCTGCGCCGGTCCGGTCCGCTCAGGATTGAGAGGAAGTAGGCGAGGTCTCGGGTCGTGCGCGCCATCGGTCCCTTGACGCTCATGGGCGAGAACGGGAATGCATCGGGCCACGACGGCACGAGCCCAGCAGTCGGTCGCAGCGCGGCTACGTTGCAGAACGATGCAGGGTTGCGCAGTGAGCCCCCCGTGTCACTGCCGTCCGCCATCGGAACCATGCCGGTGGCAACGGCAGCCGCCGACCCGCCGCTGCTGCCACCCGAGCTCAGCCTGAGGTCGTATGGGTTCCTCGTGACCCCGAACAAGGGGTTGTAAGTATGTGACCCCAGGCCGAGCTCGGGCACGTTGGTCTTGCCGACGGTGATTGCGCCCTCGCTGAGCTCACGCTCGACGATCACGTGGTCCTGGTCAGGCACGTTGTCGGCGAACAGCGGACTGCCGTGAGTGGTGAGCACCCCTGCAGTCGGAATATTGTCCTTGTGAGCGACGGGAAGACCGTGGAGCCGTCCGATCGGCCGGTTCCGCGCGAGACGCTCGTCGGCGCGCAAGGCGGAGTCCATCGCCCGCTCGGCTGTGAGCGTCACGATCGCGTTCACCGCCGGATTGACCTGCTCGATGCGCGCCAGGTGGGCGGCCACCACCTCCCGAGCGGAGACCTCCGCGCCGCGCAGCCGGCTGAGCAGCTCGATCGCCGTGAGATCGGGCAGGTCGGTCACCGAGAGCCCACCTGCCCGGCGACAGGCGCGCCAGTTCGCCGGTTCAGGTACCTGCAGCTCACGACGAGGCGATCTTCCTCAGGTTGTCGGCAGCCTTCTGCACGGCGGCCGTCGGAGAGTCGCCGCCGAGGAGCACGCCCTGGAACATGTTGGGAATGACGTTCTCGCTGAAGATGCGCTCCTTGATGACTCCGTCGACCGGCGGCTGGATCCACAGGCCGCCTGCGCGATAGCCGTCGCCGACCGCCATCTTGTCGAGCGTCTTGCGGACCTCGGGGTACTTCTTGAACACAGGGGCGCCCGACCACTTCTTGTCCTGGTAGATCGACTTCAGAGGCGGCTGCATGTTGAAAGGACCCGTGAGCAGGTAGTCGACGAACTCGTTCTTGACGAACCACGCGAGGAAGTCCAGCGCCTGGTCGGCACCGTCGGAGTTCTTCGGGATGAGCCAGTAGTTGACGTCGTAACCGGTGGCAGGTGTCATCCCAGCCTCGGGAGTCGGGAACGCCTCAAACGCGAACTTGTCTGCCAGGTCGGAGGCATCACTCTCGATGGTGTCAACGATGCGACCCGAGTAGGGGGCAATGCTCGAGGTGCCAGTGATGAACCCCTTGACGATGTCGCCGTAGTCGACGCTCTCCATGCCCTCGACGAAGTACGGCTGGATCTCCTTGAGGAACTCGAGGCAGTCAACGGTCCGACTCATCATCGCGCTGTCGTCGAGGATGACGTTGGACTCATCGTCGAAGAGGGTGACCTCGTTCGACCACAGCAGCTCAGCCCCTACATCAGAGGTTGCGCCCTTGGCCGAGATCGGCTGCGTGATGCCGGGCAACCCTGCGGCACCCATCTTCGACAGCAGATCCTTCAGCTCGTCCCACGTGCTGGGAACCTCTGCACCGACCTGCTCCAGGCGGTCCGTGCGGTAGTACATGGCGATGTTGTTGATGTTGTAGGGGAAGCCGTAGTAGTGGCCGTCGTCGAGGATCAGCGCCGACTCCATGAAGTTGTCGATCCCGCCGGCAGCGTCGTTCATCAATCCATCGAGCTGGGATAGGTTCTCTGGGCCGAGGTAGGTGACGTCCGTGTACGAGGCCGTGGACATGTCGAAGGCGTCACCCGCCTGGACCGAGGAGAGAAGCTGGGTCAGGTCACCGATCGCCTTCTGCGACAGCGAGACCCTGACCCCTGTCTCGCTCTCGTACCTCTTGACGGCGCCCTGGATGAACTTCAGGATCGGCGGGTCTGTCTCCTCGTTGAGGAATGTCATCGTGGTCGCGCTGGCTCCCGAGCCGCCGCCGCAACCAGAGAGCGTCGCTGCGACGCCGATGCCGGCCGTGATGGCGAGGAGTCCGCGACGGGAGATCTCGATCTTGTTCTGCATGGGGGTTCCTTCCCAGAGGGGTAGTTGACGGGAAGACGTCGCCATTGTGCGGCGGCTTCGTGGCGGTGGCAGCGGCTTCGTGCGCGAGTGCGCTGATGAGCTGTGTGGGCTAGCCCTTGGTCGCGCCTTGGGACAGTCCGCCGACGAAATGTCGGGCGGTGGCCGCGACGAGGATGATCGCGGGGATGCTGACGACCACAGCCCCGGCCATGATCTCGCTCCACGAGGAGTCGAACTTGCCGTAGAGGGTGGACAGGCCGACCGGAAGCGTCTTGAGCTCCTCGCTGCGGATCATGGTGAGGGCGAAGAGATAGTCAGTCCATCCGATGATGAACGAGAAGATCCCCACCGTGAGGATGCCGGGACGAGCCAGCGGCAGGATGACGTACCAGAAGATCTCCGTCCACGACGCACCGTCGATGCGGGCAGCCTCCTCGAGCGCCGGCGGAATGGTCTTCATGAAACCGGTCATGAGCCAGAGTCCGAGAGGCATGGTGACCGACAGCAGACCGACGACCAGTCCGGCGAGGGAGTTGTCCAAGTTGACCCGCACGAGGATGACGAAGATGGGGATCATCAACAGAACCTCGGGAACCATGTATCCGAGCAGCACCGAGAATCCGAGCGCACGCCCCAATCTCCCGCGCATCTTCGACAAGGCATAGGCGATCGGCGTCACGATGACGATCGTGAGCGCGGTGAGCGACAACGAAACGATCATGCTGTTCGTGAGGTAGGTCGGGAACGGCGTGACGTCCATCAGGTTCACGAAGCCCTCGAGCGTGAAGGGTCCGGGTGTCAATCGTGACGTGAGGACGTTGTCCGACCCGCGCAGTGCGGACACGAGCATCCAGTAGAAGGGGAACAGCGTGAACACGACGAGCACGGCGGCCCAGCCGTACTGCAGTGCCGACATCGCCCGGCTCTTGCGCATGGGACTCCTGCGACGAGGTGACCGTGCGGCGCGCGCCGACGGACGTCCACGCGTGACGGTGGGAGGATCCAGGGCCTCTGGGGCCGTCGTGAGCTCAGGCATCTGTCCACCTCCTGGTGGCTCGCAGGTACACGACGACGGCGACGACCAGGAACACGAAGTTCAGACCGGCGATCGCGGCGCCTTCACCGATCTGGAACTGCCTGAATGCCTTGTCGTAGGAGAGGATGGGCAGGTGCTCCGTGCTCTCGAGTGGTCCGCCGCCCGTCGTGAGATAGATGACGTCGAACTTGTTGAACATCCAGATGCCCCTGAGGAGCACGATGGTCAGCAGGATGGGAACGATCTGGGGAAGCACCACGTAGCGGAAGCGTTGCAGCGCGTTCGTCCCGTCGATGTGCGCGGCTTCTTCGAGTTCGGGTGACACGGTCTGGAGGGCAGCGAGCACGGTGATCGTCACGAACGGCGTCCAGAGCCACACGCTGATGAGGACGACCGTGATCATCGCCCATGTCGGTGTGGCGAGCCACGGGATCTGGAGGCCGACGGACTGGAAGATCTCGTCGATGACACCGCCGTTCGGATCCAGCATCCAGCGCCACACGAGTACACCGACCACCGTAGGCACGACGTACGGGAAGATGACGGCACCACGAAGGATCCCCACCCCCTTGAACGTCTCTCGCAGGACCAGCGCGAAGGAGACGCCGAGGACGATCTGCAGGATCACCGCCAGAGCCGAGTAGACCAGGCCGTTGACGAAAGCGTTCCAGAACGCGTCGTCGACGAGCACCCTCTCGAAGTTCTCGAGGCCGGTGAACCGCGGTGTACTGATGACGGTGTCGAGCTGAAAGAATCCCAAGCCCATCGCGGTCGCGACGGGGACGTAGATGAGGACGAGGGCGATGACCGCCCCCGGCAGGCACAGCAGCAGGAACTTTCCCATTCGTGGCACGGTTGTCCCCTAACGGGCTCGGCGAGAGCGACTGGGAGTGGCAGGGCGAGTGTGCGCGGCGAGAGCGGTCCGCTGAGTAGGCAGCGGTGCGCTAGGGCACCCCTCGCCCGCAATGGTCTTTGCGGTCGTGGTCATGACGAGAGCCGCTCGCCGGTGGTCGTGTCGAACACGTGGACGTGCCGGGGGTCTGTCGTGACGTGGACCGTCGACCCCTTCTGGACGTCGCGGCGGGCTTCGATGCGCACCACAAGGGTGCCCGGCGCTCCTTCGACGTCGCAGGTCCCGTACAGGAACGCGTCGGCGCCGAGCTCCTCGATCACGGTCACCGTGACGGGGAGCCCGCCCTCGTTCTCGCCCACCAGTCGCCACGCCTCGGGACGCACCCCCACGGTGATGCCACCCGAGGCGCGCGCGGCTGCCTGCCGGTCGATGGGCACCACGTAGTCGCCGATCCGCGCGCCGCCCTCGGTGGGCGTGGCCTCCAGCAAGTTCATCGCGGGCGAACCGATGAAGCCGGCGACGAACAGGTTGGCGGGCCGGTCGTAGAGCGCCAGCGATGTGTCGACCTGCTGCAGGATGCCGTCCTTGAGCACCGCGACACGATCCCCCATCGTCATGGCCTCGACCTGGTCGTGCGTGACGTAGACGGTCGTCGTGCCGAGGCGCTGCTGGAGGGCCGAGATCTGCGACCGTGTCGAGACACGCAGCTTCGCGTCGAGGTTCGACAGCGGCTCGTCCATGCAGAAGACCTGTGGCTCTCGCACGATGGCGCGCCCCATGGCTACTCTCTGACGCTGACCGCCGGAGAGCGCCTTGGGCTTGCGGTCGAGGTACTCCTCGAGGTCCAGGAGCTTCGCAGCTCGCCTGACGCGCTCGACGCGCTCCTGCTTGGGGACCTTCGCGATCTTCAGTGAGAAGCCCATGTTCTCGCCCACGTCCATGTGCGGATAGAGAGCGAAGTTCTGGAACACCATGGCGATGTCGCGTTCTTTCGGCGGCAGGTCGGTCACGTCGCGGTCACCGATGTAGATCCGCCCAGCGGTCACCTCCTCCAGCCCGGCGAGCATGCGAAGGCTCGTGGACTTGCCGCACCCAGACGGGCCGACGAGCACCACGAACTCACCGTCCTGGATCTCGAGGTTCAAGCCGTCGACCGCCGGACGTGAGTTGCCTGGATAGAGCCGTTGCGTGTTGGTGAAAGTCACAGAAGCCATGTCGGGGTATTCCCTTCCCCGGCCGAGAGGCCGGAGCGCGTGAACGTGCGTCGTGAGCTAGCGGGCGCTCGGGTGGGGCGGTTCGTCCATGAGTCTCTGGATCGAGGGCGAGAGCGGGGTACCCGGAGCCAGACCTGCGGCGGGCTCCGGCTCCCCGTAGGCGGAGTAGATCGGGACCACCCCGCGCCACAGCCCGGGATCCACGACCTCGTCGGGCTCGGGTGGCGTGGGGCCGCCGTCGCGAAGTTTCACGGTCCATTGACCCGGCTCGATGCTTAGGCTCATCGCTTTGGTGGCCGCCAGGTGCTTGCGGGTGTGCGGAGGCACTTCGGACACGCGCCCCGGCGTGGTGATGTCGGTGAACATGGTCAGCGCATCGGCGGCCTCGCCGGCGGGCAGGTCGGTGATGTGTCCGCGCACGACGGCGGAGCGGAAGCGCGCGCTGGCGTTGAACATAGTGTGCGCGTAGATCCAGCCGTCCATGTGGAATACCGACAGCGCCGCCGGCGCGCCGTTGGCGACGTGGCGCAGGGCACCTGCACCGGTCGAGCCGTGCAGCAGCAGTCGGTCCCCGTCGCGCGCGTAGAGCATCGGCACGACCCAGGGCTGACCGTCCACCACGGTGGCAAGGGTCCCCATGTGGTGACCAGCGTCGAGGACGGCATCGAGATCAGCGCGCTCCTGGCTGGCTCGCTCGGGGAGCCGGCGGATGCGTTCCAGCGGGTTCGAGTTCTTCATGGCCGAGAGCCTAGGAACCATCCGGCCGTGGAAGTTAGTCCAGAATGGCCAGTCTTGGGAGACCAGTTATGCGCCGTTTCCCACGTGTTTCCCGCGCATTTCCCGCGTGCTGCTCACGTGTTGAACGCCCGCGATGCGGCGCACCGGACGCCCTCCGACCTCGCCGTTCGGCACACGCACGATCACCGGGACCGGCCTGCCGAACACCGGGCCGCGAAGGGGCGGCGAAGAGGCTGCGAGGAGGTGGTACGGGTGGGGCGCATCCGCGTCGTCCCGGGTGCTGACGTCCTTCGCGCGCGTTCGTGCAGACACCAGAGTCGCGGCGCGCGACCTCCCTCAGCTCAGGTCGGGGAGCGGCGGGGCGCCGAGCGCAGCCTCGAGCTGAGCCGCCACCTGCAACAGGAGACCATCTCGTCCGCGGCCCGCAACCAGGTGAACTGCGGTTGGCAGCCCAGAGTCGGACAGCCCGGTGGGGATGCTGATCGCTGGGTTGCCAGTGACGTTGAACGGGTGCGTCCACGGGGACCACTCGTGGAAGTAGGTGAGATCCGAACCGGGTGGGACGTCGTGCCCCACGGCGAACGGCAAGGTCGCAGTCACCGGACTGACGAGGATGTCGACCTGGTGGAAGAGCTCGTCCACCGATCTCCTCACGCTGGCGCGATCATCGCGAGCCGCCTGACGATCGTGGTCCGTGAACGATGCTCCGATCCGGGCCAGGTCCGCGAGCGAGGGGTCCATCTTGGCGCCGGGCGGCATGGCCTGGACGGCAGCTGCCGCACCGGAGCGGAAAGTGAACTCCCACGCGTTCAGGGCGCGGGCCCGGTCGAGATCGTTGGCCGCTCGCGGGACGTCGGCACCACCGAGGACGGCGAGGGTCGCGACCGTGCGGTCGATGCCCTCCTGAATCGCCGGGTCGACGATGGTGTCGGTCTGCCACACGGTGTAGCTCAGTCCAGACAGGTCGATCCCCTGGACCATGGGCGCGGTGCGAGGTGCCGCGGGATGGCTGATGACGTCGAGCAGAGCCGCTGCTTCGCGGACCGAGGCTGCGAGGGGGCCTTGATGTCCGATGTCGTCGAAAGGGCCGCCGGGAGTGACGGGGACGCGGCCGTGGGTGGGCTTGAATCCTACGATTCCGCAGAAGGCTGCAGGGATGCGTAGAGATCCGCCGCCGTCCGACCCGACCGCGATCCGGGTCAGGCCGGCAGCCACCGAGGCCGCCCCTCCGCCGCTCGACCCCCCCGGCGTGAGCGCAGGATCCCACGGGTTTCGCGCCGTGCCGTGCAGTCCACCGTGCGTGGTCGCTTTGATGCCGTGGTCCGGCATGGTTGTGCGGCCCACAATGATCATGCCCGCGGCGAGCAGCTTCTCCATTGCGGGAGCGTTGGTCGTGGCGGGCACGTCGGGCCGACCCTCGGAGCCGAGTCGGCACGCTTGTCCCCGTTGAGCGATGGTGTCCTTCACCGAGACGAGCACACCGTCGAGGGGGCTGAGCTCAGTCCCTGAGCGCCACCGAGCGAGGGACTCGCTGGCGTCGCGCTGGAGCACCTCGGCCGAGACGATCGAGCAGAACGCGTTGATCGACTCGTTGACGTCTTCGATGCGCTCGAGGAACCGACTCACGGATGCCACGGGCCCCGCCTCGTCGCCTCGCCCCGCCAGGTTCTTCGCCACGTGCTTCTCCGATCGCCCTTGTTTCCCGCAAGGTATCGCGGTTCCGGACGGTCTCCCAGACCAGAATTGTCGGATGCGCTCGGCCAGAATGGCGCCCACGGACTGTCAGGAAGACCCTCCGTACAAGACGTCCCGCATGACCCGGGCAGCTGGCGCAGCCTGTGTCTCAGGCAGCCGGGAGTAGCCGAGCACCAGGCCGTGCATGGTGGCGTGGGCGGGCGTGTGGAAGTACTGACTCAGCGCCGTGCACGCCAACCCGTGGCCCGCGAGGCCTTCGACGACCTTCACGTCATCGAAGTAGTCGTCTCGCGAGCGGAGCACCAGGTGCAGACCGGCGTGGACCCCGACCAGCTCGAGACGAGGCAACTGATCCCGACAAGCCGAGGTGAGGCGTTCCCGTCGAGCGAAGTAGGTGCGCTGCGCGGCAAGGAGGTGCTTCTGCAGACCCCGGGACTCGATGTAGGAACTGAGCACCGAGCACGCGAGCGAGCTGACCGAGTCCCCCTCATCGAAGAGGCGGTCTCGGACCGTGGCCCGGAACTGCTCGGGCACCACCGCCCACGCCAGCCGAAGACTCCTCGAGATGGACTTCGACGCGGTGCCCAGGTACACGACACGCGCATGACCAGCATTCATGCTCCGGATGGCTGGCATGGGCGGCACGTCGTAGCGGAACTCGCCGTCGTAGTCGTCCTCGAACACCAGCGCATCGTTCGTGACCGCCCAGTCGAGCAGGTTCGCGCGGCTGTCGACCGGGAGGCGCCCCCCTAGCGGGAACTGATGTGCCGGCGTGACGTAGACGGCGGAGTCGCCGGCCTCCAGTTGGTTGACATCGATGCCGTCAGTTCCGACCGGGACAGCACGGACGACGTGGCCCGACCCCGCGAGAACCCGGCGCGCGGTGGCGTATCCGGGGTCTTCGAAGGCAAATGTGCTCCCGACCCCGGTGAGGAGCGGCCCGAGCGTTCGCAGTGCGCTGTTGACACCAGGGAATACGAATATGTCCTCAGGGGCACACACGATTCCGCGGGTTCGCCTCATGTGGTCGGCCAGGGCTCGCCTCAGACGCGGGTGGAAGTGATGAGTGCGGAGATCGTTGATCTCACCGCGTGACCCGTCCCGCGACTGCATCGCCTCCAGGCCTGCCGCACGCCATGCAGACCGCCACTCGCGATGGCAGATGAGCGAGGTGTCCGGATAACCCGGGAGCATGTCGAACAGCGGCCCGTCCGGCTCGTCCTGCGCTGCCTCGTCGACCGGGTCATCAGTCGGGGTCGCGATGACGGCCATGGCACCAGCTCGGGCCGCTGCCTGCGCTCCTACCTCCACGGTCGTCCCACCACCGGGGGTCGCCACCAGGAATCCAGAAGCCGTCAGCTCTTCGTAGACACCGACCACCAGCGTCCTGGAGATGCCAAGGTGTGCCGCGAGCACGCGCGTCGACGGCATGTCGTCGCCGTCGCCCAACATTCCCTGTGCCAGCGCTCTCACGAGTGCGCCAGACAGTCGTTCCCTGAGCGGGCGGTTGTCTGCACCCAAGTCGAGCACCAGATCGGTCGACGCGGCTACACGCGGCATGACTCCTCCTCACCATCAGGCCTTCAGCCTATGGCGCCTGCGACCTGGTGACTTCTCACGCCCACGGAGGTGACGTCCCGTGTCGTGGTGGAATCTCTCGACACCGTGCGGGTCAGTGGTTCTGATCATGCCGTCATGAGTTCGGGCTTGGCCACCTCCCCTCGGACTTCTTGGCACCGGTCACGAGCTCCATCGACTGCTCCGACAGATAACGCCGCTCGGCGGTGACCTGTCACTCGTCGTGCGCCTCGACCAACACCGCCCCTGCTAGGCGTAGCAGCGCGGCCGGGTTGGGGAAGACGCCGACGACGTCGGTGCGGCGTTTGACCTCTTTGTTGAGCCGCTCCATCGGGTTGGTCGACCAGACCTTCTTCCAATGCGACACCGGGAACCGGTGACCGCGAGGAGGTCATCCTTCGCGTCGCGGAGCAACTGCTCGACTTTGCCCAGCTGCTTGCCGGCGGCGAGGGTCGGCACGTTACGGGTGCCGAACGAGATTGATCTGGAAGACCTTCGCGAACAGCGTCAAGCCGCGGACCGCGGCCCGACAGGATGCGTCGTGCCGGCACCGTTGACTGCAATGCGGAGGGGCTTATTCCTCGGCGGAGACATCGAGGCCGCAGACTAGGTTATGTGGATCTGTAACGACTACCAAGGCCAGCGTAACGCCAGGTGTCGGCCTGGCCCCTGCAATCGCGGCGGCGAGGTCGAACCGTTAACCTTCGCGTCCTGCTACGTGAGTCGTGCTGCCATCGCTGCCCCCAAGCCCAACGCGGCGCCGGTCACGACTGCTGTGCTTCCTTCAATGATCACAAGTCGGCACGACTACGGGTTCGGGAAAGGGCGGCACCGGCCTCACCGCGGTCGAGGGAGCGTCCGATCACGAGTCGCTGGATCTGGTTGGTGCCCTCGAAGATCTGCATCACCTTGGCCTCGCGCATGTAGCGCTCGACCGGGAAGTCGCGGGTGTAGCCGTAGCCGCCGAGCACCTGTACGGCGTCGGTGGTCACCTTCATCGCGTTGTCGGTGGCGACCAGCTTGGCGACCGACGCCTCCCGGCCGTACGGCAGACCCTGGTCCTTGAGCCGGGCCGCGTGCAGCATCGTCGCCCGGGCGCTCTCGATCGCCGCCTCCATGTCGGCGAGCACGAA